>NZ_RZRA01001299.1:0-1140 GCF_003998945.1 Mesorhizobium sp. M7A.F.Ca.CA.003.01.2.1
GAACGACGCTATCCTTCAGGTCGATCATCTGTCGATGAAGTTCGGTGGCCTGGTGGCCATCGGGGATCTGTCTTTCGCCGCCAAGCGCGGCGAGATCACCGCGCTGATCGGCCCCAACGGCGCCGGCAAGACCACGGTGTTCAATTGCATCACCGGCTTCTACAAGCCCTCGGAAGGCATGATCACGCTCAACCGGAACGATGGTTCGACCTTCCTGCTCGAGCGGCTGCCCAACCATGAAATCCCGGCGCGCGCCAAGGTGGCGCGCACCTTCCAGAACATCCGCCTGTTCTCCGGCATGACCCTGCTGGAGAACCTGCTGGTCGCCCAGCACAACAAACTGATGAAGGCATCGGGCTACACGGTGCTTGGCCTGTTCGGCTTCAGCGGCTATCGCAAGGCCTCGGCCGAATCGGTGGAGCTCGCCAAGCATTGGCTGGAAAAGGCCGATCTTGTCGACCGTGCCGACGACCCGGCCGGCGACCTGCCCTATGGCGCGCAGCGCCGTCTCGAGATCGCTCGCGCCATGTGCACGGGACCCGAGCTTCTGTGCCTCGACGAGCCGGCGGCCGGCCTCAATCCGAAGGAATCGGCGGCGCTCAACGAGCTGCTGATCGACATCAAGAACACATCCGGCGCCTCGATCCTGTTGATCGAGCACGACATGTCGGTGGTCATGCAGATCTCCGACCATGTCGTGGTGCTGGAGTATGGCCGCAAGATCTCCGACGGCAGTCCGCAGTCGGTGCGCACCGATCCGCGCGTCATCGCCGCCTATCTCGGCGTCGACGACGAGGAAGTCGAAGCGGTCCTTACCGAAGTCGGCGACGAAGATGTCATCGAACAGCTCGATACGGGGCCGGATGCCGCGCACGGTCCGGGAACATCGTCGTCCTATCTCGCCGGGCCGGTGACCGACACGGTCGGCCATAGTTCGGGCGAGCGGGTTACGGTGGCCAAGGGAGCGTCAAAGGCCGGTCAGGTCGACGCCAGGTCGCTCGCCGCGGCAAACAAGGCAGCCTCGCAGGCAGCCGTGCCGCCGGCGAAGGCAAAGCCTGCTCCGAAAGCGACGTCGAAGGCGGCAACCGGCACGGCGGCGAAGTCGACCGCATCCGCCAAGCCTGCGGCGAAGACTGGAGA
>NZ_RZRA01000129.1:0-8240 GCF_003998945.1 Mesorhizobium sp. M7A.F.Ca.CA.003.01.2.1
CAAGGGAATCGCAAAACCGAATTGCAGGAAAACAGCGTCCAAATACCGCTAATCCTGCAATTCCAAAGCCGCTATCCGCCTCAATCAACAGGCCAGATCAATGGCTTGCGGATAGTTCACGGCCGACCAAATCGAAAATGCAAACTTAGGCTGTTGCGCGGTATCTCCTTCCACATCATCTCTTGCGCATACCTGCATTCCAAGGTGTTTGATCCTATGCTTCGCGAGGAGCAGGTAGGTCGCGACAGCTAGGCAATGTTCCAGCTGCCCTAGCGGAGGAGTCACGATTTTCCGGCAAGCTCCGTCGGCAGACGTTCCTTTCTGGCCTTGGCAAAGGCTCGGTCGCCTTCCAGAAACGCCGCCAGCATGAAAGGGATGAGTTCTGCCACGGTTTCAGACTGACCATAGGTCTGACGGTAAAGTGCAGCATACTCCTTGAGTGTTTGGCTCAGCTCCGCGCTGACGGTAATGGTGATCTTCGAAGCTGTTCGGTCCGGAAGTTTTCCAAGTTTCAGGTCAGCCATGATAACTCCTGCTCAACTGGCGTATGGCCGCAGCACGATGTCCTTGTGCACGATGACGCGCAGTGGCCAACCTGGGCGGACGACGATGGTGGGCTGGATATTGAGGTTTTTTTCGGTGATGCGCTGGCCGGCTCGACTGGCGTTCTGCTGGGCTGATTCCCGGATCGCCTTGACCAGATCGCTCTCGTTTTCGCCGAGGCTGAATTCTGTGCCGACACCGAGCAATGTGGCAAGCGCCACTCCCTTGATCATCTGCCAAGTGTGGAAATCGACTTCGTCTTCCAGCCCTGCGTAGCCGGCGGTGTCGCTCGCGGGCAGATTGTCGATTTCGGCCGACGAGCCGTCGGGCAGCAGAATGCGCTGCCAGACCAGCAGCGCTCGCTTTTGCCCGAACGCGACGACGCTGTCGTAGACGCCGATAAGACGTGAGCCCTGCGGAATCAGCAATATGTTGCCCGTGACCGTGTCGTGCACATTTTCGGTGACTTGCGCGACGACAAGGCCCGGCAAATCGGAATTGATGCCGGTGATCAGGCTGGCGGCAATCACGCTGCCAGCCATCAGTTGATATGGCGAGATCGGCGTCTGCAGCGCATGCGGATTGTAGATCCCGCCAGTGCTCCGCTGGCTGAGAAAATCAAGCTTTCGCTGCTGATTGTTCTGGTCGCCTTCCGCCGCCGCCACCGAGGCTGACGCGCGTCCTGCTTCGGATTGGGGAAGCGCCTCAAATGGATGCTGAGCAGTTTGCACGCTCTCTCCGACATCTGTCTTTTGAGCTCGATTTTCGACGCGGAAAAGCACCCGCGATTCACGCGCTTCGATCGCCTGCTGCGCTAGACGCTGCTCCTCGGCCGAGATGTCTTGGCCCGGCACGATGCCGAGCTGGCGCTGCCGCTCGAGGATGGGGCGGCCGAGGTCGCCCGGCAAAGGTAGCCCAAGGACGGGAGGCTTCGGCTTCATGCCGGAATAGTCATGGGGAAGCGTATCGAGCCCCTCGGCGGTTGGTTTGCGCTCAGTGTTGTAGAGATCTTCCGCCTGATCCCTGATGCGAAGGGCCGGCCCCTGGAGGGCGATCATGGTAACGCCGAAGACAGCGCCGGATCCGAGCGCTGCGATCGCGATGATCACACCGCGCCTGAACCGCACCACGCGGCGGGGAGAGGCCCGAAGCTGCAGTTCCTCGGGATCCAGTTTCGGCGGGATGCCAGAGCGGGAATTTTCGATCATGAGTCCTCACCTCGCCGGCTGCCGCGAAAGAGCGAGATCCGCCGTTGCGGTTGCCTGCCGTCAATCCTGCTGATGCGGATCACCTGCTGCCGCTTGGTGCCGAGGCGAAGTTCGGCCGCGGCGAAGAGCCGATCGACGATGTAATAGTTGCCGCGCACGCGATAGTTGACGAGCTCGCTGCTCCCATCTGCGCCGACGATGAAGAGTGGTGGCGCCTCGCCCTGATCTATGCGACGAGGGAACTCAATATAGACCTTGCTGCCGTCGTCGAAGGCTCGCGTCGGTCTCCAGGGCGGTGTGTCGCCACTGATTGAGTAGCGAAAGCGAAGGTTTTCGAGCGCGATATTCGACGCGACCGGTGTAACTGCCTCGGCTTGAGCATTGCGCTGGCGAAGCGCGATGATCTGGTCTTGGCTGTAGGTCCAGGAGATTGCCGCCATTGCGGTCTTCTCGGTGCTTTGAAGCTGCAAATGATAGGTCCGCCGGTCCGTCGTAATGACGACATTGGTGGCAAGACCCGGCGCGAAGGGTTTTACCAGAACATGGGTGCGCTGATTGTCACCGGTGCCGCTTGCGGTATCGCCAATGACCCAGCGCACGGTGTCGCCAGCCGACACGGCGGTTAGTTTCTCGCCCGGCTGCAGAGCGATGTCGGTCACGCGCTCCGGCGCGGCATAGAGTTGATAAAGCGCGCCATCGGTGAAGGGGTAGACTTGCACGGCATTAACATACCCGTACTTGGTGGGTTGCTGGGTCGCGGCTTTGTTGGCATCAGCGACGCGTTCTTCAGGGGGGCGCTTGTCCTCGGCCTTGCCGGGCTCGGGCTGCATTTGGCCAGGCAGCGGCAGTGGTTTTGGCACCTCGACAATTCTAATCGGCCTCTCCGGCGCCTTTTCGATCGCGGCCGGTTTGAAGTCGGCAGCGTCATAGGAAATCTCAGGCGGCGGCACCTTCTTCGATGCACAAGCGGAAACGACCGCTGCCGACACCGATAGGATCAGCACGGCACGAATCGGTGACATTTTACCTTTCATTGGTGGACTCCGTCGGAGAAAGGGGGGTTGGGACGGCGCTGTCGAGCTCGCGTGACCAGTCAATGGCATTGATGAAGACGCCGAGCGGATTCTTGCGCAGCTGATCCGTATTGCTTGGCGAGCGAATCACGATCGTGAGGATCGCAGTCCAGCGCATCGTGCTGGCAAGGCTTCCGCGCTCAAACACCTGCTCGGTCCATTTGACCTGGAATGAACTTTCGGAGGCTCTGACCACGCTGGTGACCTGTACCGAAACACTGCGCGTTCCGATCTGACCGAAGGGGTCGTTCGCCTTGGCGTATTCGTTGAGGAAGAGCGCTGCGCGATCGCTAGCAAAGTCGTACGCTGCCAACCAGTTCTGCCGTACCAAAACCGGATCGGTGGAAACGGAACGGACATTCTGGATGAAGCGGCCGAGATGCCAGGCGATCTGAGCATCCGAGGGCTCATAATTCCGGATCGCCGGCGCGACGGCGCGCGTCTCGCCGAAGCCATCGACCTCGACGACATAAGGCACGACACGGCTTTGCATCGACTGCCATACGAGTCCGCCGGAAAGCCCGGTCGCCAAGGCCAGGCAGCCAAGGGCCATGATCCGCCAGTTCCTGGCCTGCAGTCGAGATGAGCCGATGCGCTCGTCCCACAGCTGGGCGGCTTTTTGATACGGCGTGACCGGTTCGGGTGTTTTGCCGTAACGGTGCACGGGTCGCTTGAAGAGCATCTAGTCATCCTTGTCGTTGAGAGAGGGGGTGGCGCTGCCTCCCGGCCGGTCTCCGTCTCGGACAGCTTGCATGGCAGCGTGGCGATTTGCACGGGCGGTCTGTTCAGAACGTAGGCGCCTTGCCCACGTCGGCGCCGAAACAGTGGCCGAACCGGCAGAGCGTTCGGTCATTGGCGCTGTCGGCGTGCCGCCGGTCGCGGTCCACGCGGCATCGCGCCCGGCATCGGCGTTGCGCCCAACACTTGCAGTGGCGGATCGCGCTATGCGTATAGCGGCGCCGCCAGCTGCACTGGTTACACCATGCATTCCAGCAGCCACACCGGAGAGGCCAGCGTCGGGCGAGGTTGCGCGCCCGATCTGCCATGACGTGGAAGCAGCCGATCCCATTGTTGTGCCGGCTCGGATGGCGGCGACACCGCCGCTGGTTGCCATACGCGCGCCAGCAAATGCTGTGCCTCCAGCAACGAGTGATACACCCGCTGCCGCCGCGGTCGTGCCGAGGGCGGCGCCCGCCCCAAGCTGCGGTGCGCCTGAGACAAGACCCGACGCGATCCCCGGCCCAAAAATGCCAAGGCCAAGCAATGCCAGTGCGCCCAGTACCTGGGACATGGCACCGGCAAGATCCGGCTCCTTGCCTTGCAATGCGGAAGCGAACTCCCCGAAGAGCGTGGAGCCGATACCGACAATGACGGCGAGCACCATCACCTTGATGCCTGACGAGATAACATGGCCGAGCACGCGTTCGGCCAGGAACGCTGAACGGTTCCAAAGTGCGAATGGAACCAAAACAAAACCTGCCAGCGTGGTGAGCTTGAACTCAAGGATGGTGATGAAAAGCTGGATGGAAAGGATGAAGAAGGCGATGATGACCAGGAACCAGGCCATCAGCAGCACGAAGATGGTCAGTGCGTTGCCGAAGATTTCCGGGAAGCCCAGGAGCTGACTGGCTTGGTCAAGCATTGGCCAAGCACCTTCGAAACCGGTCGCGGCAATGCGGCCCGGGCGCAAGAGATTGTCTGCCGACAGATTGCCGGCCGACGCCTTAATCCCGAGACCGGCAAAAGAACGATAAACGATATCGACGAGGTTCTTGAAATTGTTCAGAATGAAGGCGAAGACGCCAACATAGAGCACCTTGCGGACAAGCCGGCCGAGAACGCTGGTTTCGTCGCCGAGCGCCCACGCCAGGCCGGCAAGTGTGATGTCAATGCCGATCAGAATGGTAGTGAGGAAGGCGAGGTCGCCCGATAGCAGACCGAACCCGCTGTCGATGTAGCGGATGAAGGTCTCCATGAAGCGATCGATGACGCCAAGGTCGTTCATGCCGCTGCCTTTCTCGTCGTGATGAACTCGTGATTAATTGCCGGGATAAGCCGAGCCGGTACCCAAGAATCGCTTCGTCATCTCGCGGGCGGCTTCGTCTGACTGGGCCTTGCGGGCGGCATCCTCGGCCTCAGCTCGAAACTGCGTTGCGAGCAGCGTCTGGATCTGCATCTGCTGTTTTGTCGAAAGCGCCATCAGCTGGTTGGTGGCCTGGCTTGCCTGAAGCGCACCGGCCGCCCCTTGGCTGCGGTTGACGAGATCGGCGAGCAGATCGCCGTCGGCGCGGACGTTCTCGACGATTTGCGACTGGACACCCATGGTCTGGCGGAACGCCTGCATGGCGGTTTGCCAACGCTCCCGCGCAGCACTCGCCACATCGCTGACTTTGATCGTG
This sequence comes from Mesorhizobium sp. M7A.F.Ca.CA.003.01.2.1, assembly GCF_003998945.1. Taxonomy (NCBI): domain Bacteria; kingdom Pseudomonadati; phylum Pseudomonadota; class Alphaproteobacteria; order Hyphomicrobiales; family Phyllobacteriaceae; genus Mesorhizobium; species Mesorhizobium sp. M7A.F.Ca.CA.003.01.2.1. The sequence continues at coordinate 5,224 of NZ_RZRA01000129.1, forward strand.
GCGTCGTAGCTTTCCGGATATTGGCTGCGCCACTGGTCTTGAAGCTTGCCCAGATCAAAGCTGAGGCCACTCGCCTGGTCCATCAAGCCGTCGATGCGATGGAGCGAACCGGTGAGTTGGCCAACGGAAGAGAAATCCAGACGCTGAAGATTGCGCGCCATGTTCTGCAGCATGGTCGCCTGATTCTGCAGCGACTGGATCTGGTTGTTGATCTGCTCCAATGCGCGCGCGGCCGTCAGCACGTTCTGCGCATAATTGGACGGATCGAACACGATAAGGGCGTAGGCGGGCTGCACATAGTCGGCCATAGGCTTGGCGATCAGGGAAACGGTGATCAGGCCGGAGAGAAGGCGTCGCCGCATCATGAGAATTGCTCCTTGTCTGGTTGAGGGAATTGCTTGAGAAGTTCGCCGGCCCAATCGAGGCCGCGCGCGATCAGGAACTGCGAGGCAAAGCTGCCTTGCCCGTCTTCGGACATGATCCTGTCGATCAGAGTCTGCGTGGCCGGATCGGAAGCACCGCAAAGCGCAAGAGCGATGGGGCCAAGCTCGAGCTCGAACAGACGGTTGCCGCGGCGCGATTGCAGATAATACTGACGCTTCGGCGTGGCGCGGGCGATCAATTCGATCTGCCGCTCGCTTAAACCGAAGCGCTCGTAGGCTGTGCGCGCCTGGGGTTCCACGGCACGATCATTGGGAAGGAAAATGCGCTGCGGGCAGCTTTCGATGATTGCCGGCGCTATGCCAGAGCCCGCGATATCAGCCAGCGACTGCGTAGCGAAGACAACCGACACGTTCTTCTTTCGCAGCACCTTCAGCCATTCGCGGATGCGGGCGGCGAACAGCGGATTGTCGAGATAGACCCACGCCTCGTCGAGCATGATCAGCGTGGGCCGTCCGTCGAACCGTTCCTCAAGTCGCTGGAACAGATAGGTAAGCACCGGCAGCAAAGCGCTTTGGCTGTGCATTAACTCCTCGGTCTCGAAACACTGCACATCCGACAAGGCCAGCCCATCATGATCGGCATCGAGCAGGCGGCCGAAGGGACCGTCGAGCGTGTAGGGCATCAATGCGGTCTTCAGCGCATTGGATTGAAGCAGGACCGAAAGACCGGTCAGTGTGCGTTCCTGCGCCGGCGCGGTGGCAAGGCTGGCCAGCGCTGACCAAATAGCCTCCTTCACCTCCGGCGTGACGGTGACGTTCTCGTGGGCAACAAGGCTGGCGATCCATTCGGCCGCCCAGCTTCGGCTAGCCTGGTCGTTGATGCTGCGCAGTGGCTGAAAGGCAAGGGAACCGTCCGCTCCTAGCGCGTGGTGTTCTCCACCCATGGCAAGTGTTGCAGCACGGGCCGAATTGCCTTTGTCGAAGACATAAACCTGGGCGCCGGCGTAGCGCCTGAACTGCAGAGCAATCAGAGCAAGCAGAACCGACTTGCCGGCGCCGGTCGGACCAACAACCAGCATGTGGCCGACATCTTCGACGTGGGTGGAAAGCCGAAACGGTGTCGACCCACTGGTCTCGGCAACGAAAAGCGGTGGCGCTTCGGTTTGGGTGACTTTCGCGAGATGCTCGTTTGTCGCAGGACCGGCCCAAACCGACGACAGCGGCATGAGATGGGCAAGGTTCAATGTATGAACGAGCGGTTGGCGAACGTTAGCGTAGACATGGCCAGGCAATGAGCCGAGCCAAGCCTCGACCGCATTGACGCCTTCTCGGATCGTGGTGAAGCCGAGCCCATTGATGATGCGCTCGACCGCGCGAAGCTTCTCTGCAGCGGCTTGGCGATCCTCGCCCCACACCGTCACGGTGGTGGTGAGATAGCCGAAACTCACATGATCACCGCCCAATGCCTGAAGGGCTTCGTCGGCATCGAGCGCCTTGTTGTCGGCATCGCTATCGACAAGCGGGACCGGCTCGTTGGTAATGACCTCGCGTAGGATTGCCACGATCGATTTGCGCTTGGCAAACCACTGCCGGCGCAATCGCGTCAGCGTCTTCGTGGCTTCCGTTTTCTCGAGCGGAATGAAGCGCGTCATCCAGCGATAGGCGAAATCCTGATGATTGAGGGTATCGAGGATTCCGGGCCGGGTGAGGTTCGGAAAGCCGAGGATGGTCAGTGTGCGAAGATGCTGCTCACCCAGCATCGGCTCCAGGCCACCGGTAAGCGGCGCATCGACCAGGATTGCATCCAGATATATCGGCGTTTCCGGGGCCATGATAGGATGGCGACGAGGCGAAATCGTGCCGTGGAGGTAGGTCAACGTCTGAGCATCATCGAGGACGCGTACTTCGGACATGAAACCCGAGAAGAGATCGAGCACGCGGTTGGTCTCGTCACGGAACCTCGCCAGATCCTGGCGCCAGTCTCTTTCTCCTCGGGAATAATGAGAGTCGACGAGCGTGCTTTCTGCGCGCGCCTGGGCGTCCGGCGGTGGCATAAACACCAAGGTCAGATGATAGCGGCTCTCGTAGTGCGCTACCTTCCCCTCGAAAGCAGCGCGGCGTTCTTCGTCGACCAGCCACGACGCGGCGTCAGGAAAATGCGAGTTCGGATAGCCCAGCGCTTCTGTGCGCTCGGCCTCAAAGAACAATGCCCAGCCAGAGCCAAGGCGTCTGAGAGCATTGTTCGCCCGGGCGCAAATGCCGACGAGTTCAGCCTCCGTCGCACTTTCGAGATCCGGGCCGCGGAACCGCAACGTCCGCTGAAAGCTGCCGTCCTTGTTGAGCACGATGCCGGGCGCCACCAAGGCAGCCCAGGGTAGATGGTCGGCAAGCCGGTCGGCTTTGCTTCGATATTCCGAAAGGTTCAGCATGCAAGCCACCCCTTCAGACGTAGGTGGCGCACAAGCACGCTGGCGAAGTCCGGATCGCGTCTTGCGGCAAACACCGCTAACGAGTGGCCTGCGATCCAAAGCACCAGACCAGCAATCCATTGCTGCAAGCCGAAGCCAATGGCCGCGGCCACTGTACCGTTGAGGATCGCCACCGCGCGCGGAGCCCCGCCGAGCAGGATCGGCT
>NZ_RZRA01000012.1:0-19798 GCF_003998945.1 Mesorhizobium sp. M7A.F.Ca.CA.003.01.2.1
TTCGCGGCCATCGCCTCGCGCCGCGAGCCGGAACTCGACCGTTTCATCTTCGCGCTCGGCATCCGCCATATCGGCGAAACGACGGCGGCCGTGCTTGCCCGCACCTTCTCGACCATCGAGGAGCTGATCCGCGTCGGCAAGGAGACAGCGGCCGCGGAGGATCCACATACTGTCTTCCCATCGGTCAACGGCATCGGCGATACGGTGATCGATGCGCTGCGCGGCTTCTTCGGCAATGAGCGCAACGACGACGTGCTTGAGAAGCTGCTCGAGCAGGTCAAGCCGAAGCCGTATGTCGTCACCGTCTCGGCCGACAGTGAGGTCGCCGGCAAGACGGTCGTGTTCACCGGCTCGCTGGAGAAGATGACGCGCTCCGAAGCCAAGGCCATGGCGGAGCGCCTCGGCGCCAAGGTCGCGGGCTCGGTTTCGGCGAAGACGGATCTGGTGGTCGCCGGGCCGGGCGCCGGCTCCAAACTCAAGCTTGCCAGTGAGCTCGGCATCGAGGTGATCGACGAGGATGCCTGGCTGGCGCGGATCGGCAAGGCGTGATGGAAGGCGCATTCAAGGGGTTCGGCCCAAAGGCCATTCCGTTCCTGAAGGCTCTGGATTTCCACCAGAACCGGGAATGGTTCCTGGAGAATCGCGACCTGTTCGAAAAGGAATTGCGCGATCCCTTCGGCGATCTGGTCGACACGCTGACCGAGCGCTTCGCAAAGGCAGGGCTCGGCCTGCGCGGCGACCGCAAGAAGTCGCTGTTCCGGATCAATCGCGACGTGCGCTTCGCCAAGGACAAGCGGCCCTACAACAGGCATTTGTCGGCCATCCTGTCGCCCGACGGCACCAAGATGGAGCAGGGCGTGTTCTACGTGCATGTCGGGCTTGAGCGCTGCTTCGCCGACATTGCGTGGTGGCAGCCGGAGCCGGCGCTGCTGCTGGCGATGCGCAAGGCCATCGCGGCAAAGCCGGGCGAATTCCAAAAGATGGTTGCGGCGTTGAAGAAAAATAGCCTCGAACTCGAGACCGAAGGCCGTATGAAGCGCACCCCACGCGGCTTCGAGCATATCAGCGATGCCGACCTGGCCGCCGCCATCCGCAACCGGCATTTTGTCGTCCAGCATGTCATCGATCCGGCGGGAATCCACACGGCTGATCTGGTCGACGAACTCGTCGATTTCACCTTGCGCGCCAAGCCGCTGCTCGACTGGGGCAGGGCGATCGAGGGCAAGATCCCGAAGGAATAAGCGTCTAACTCAGCCGATCCCGCGATCATTTCCGCTGATCGTTTGGCTCAAGCGAATTCGTGTGACACGGCAAGCCGCGCCACCTACATACCGCGCTTCCCTTGTTGTTGTGCATGTCGTTATCCCCCTTTTGGGCGACATGCATCAGGAGTGGTTGATGGCGACGGACGTAATTTCCGAGAGCGGCGACAGAAGCGATTTCTGGCAAGGCGTGCGGCTGTCGATGCCTGTGGTGGTGGCCTCGGCGCCCTTTGCGGTGCTGTTCGGCGCGCTCGCCGTGGACAATGGCTTCTCGGTCCTGGAAGCCTTTCTGATGAGTGCGCTGGTCTATGGCGGCGCCAGCCAGATGGTCGGCATCCAGCTGTTCGGCCAGCATGTGGCGCCGTGGCTGATCGTCCTGTCGATCTTCGCCGTCAATTTCCGCCACGTGCTCTATTCCGCCGGCATCGGCCGGCGCATCGCGCACTGGCCCCTCATCCAGCAGGCGCTTGGTTATTTCATCCTGACCGATCCGCAATTCGCGGTGGCCGAAGCGCGGGCGCAATCGGGCCGGACGGTCGGCTTTGCCTGGTATCTGGGACTTGGCTTGCCTGTCTATCTGTTCTGGATCCTCGAAAGCGCGCTTGGCGCGCTGTTCGGCAAGCTGATCCCCGACACGCACGCGCTGGGCATCGATTTCCTGCTGCCGATCTATTTCCTCGGTCTCGTGCTGGGCTTCCGCAAGCGGCCTCTGTGGCTGCCGGTGGTCATTGCCAGCGCTGCCGCCTCCATCATCGCCTACAAGACCGTGGGCTCGCCCTGGCATGTCTCGATTGGCGCTGTTGCCGGTGTGCTGCTGGCGGTCATCCTGCCTCCCCACCATAGCGGCGTAAAGGCACGGCCATGAGCACGACCTTCTGGATCATTATCGCCGGCGCAATCGCGACCTATCTGACGCGCATCGGCGGGCACCTGGTGATATCGCGCTTCGATACCATCCATCCCCGCGTCGAGGCCGGCCTCAATGCCGTGCCGGCGGCGGTGCTGACGACGCTGGTAGCGCCCGAGCTGTTGAACGCCGGCCCGGCGGAATGGGCCGCACTGGTGGTCACCGCCGTGGTTTCGCTGCGCGGTGGGTTGATGGCGATGTTTTTGGCGGGCGCGGCGGTATTGATCGTGGCGCGGCAGTTCGTCGGGTAGGGCGTATCGATATTCAGGTGATGACGGCCTGCAAACGGCGGCTTCCTGCGCTTCCCCGTTCTACCGCGTCGCGGTAGAACTGAGCTCACGTACCCAAAAGTACGCTTCGCTCCGGTTCACGGAACCCATCGTTTTCGCTCGTCCTGACCTGAATCTCGACACGCCCTCGGCGCCTCAGAAAAATCAAATCTTCGCGTCGTGCGGCAGCGGCGCGGTGGCCTTCTCCAGCCAGGCCAGCGTTTCGCCGTCGAGCATCGGGCCGATCTCGGCCAGCACGCGCGCGTGGTACGAGTCCAGCCAATGCAGCTCGTCACGCGTCAGAAGGTCCGACTGCACCAGCCTGGTATCGATCGGCGCCAGCGTCAGCGTCTCGAAGCCGTGCATGGCGATGTCGCCGCCCTCGATCTCTTGCGCCGGCGTCACCAGGATCAGGTTCTCGATGCGGATGCCGTAGGAGCCTTCCTTGTAGTAGCCGGGCTCGTTGGACAGCATCATGCCTTCGAGCAGCTTTTCGGTGCCGGTGCGGGCGATACGCTGCGGGCCTTCATGCACGGCCAGATACGAGCCGACGCCATGGCCGGTGCCGTGGGCGAAGTCGCAGCCGTGCTTCCACAGCGCCATGCGCGCGACGGCATCGATCTCGGAGCCGCGCGTGCCGGCGGGAAAGCGCAAGGTGGAAATGCCGATCATGCCTTTCAGCACCAGGGTGAAGCGTTCGCGCATCTCCTGCGTCGGCTGGCCGATCGGCACGGTGCGGGTGATGTCGGTGGTGCCGTCCTGATACTGCGCGCCGGAATCGAGCAGGAACAGCTCGCCGGCCTGCAGCTTGCGGCTGGTGGCGCGCGACACGCGGTAATGCATGATGGCGCCGTTCGGGCCGGCGCCCGAAATGGTGTCGAAGGAGACGTCGCGCAGCGGCATCTGGGTTTCCTCGCCGGTCCGCCGGCGCTGTTCCTCCAGCCTGGTGACGACAGCGATCTCGTCGAGCGAGCCGGGTTTTTGCCGCTCCAGCCAGCACAGCAATTTCGCCACGGCCGCACCGTCACGCCGATGCGCGGCGCGCGAGCCGTTGATCTCGGCCTGGTTCTTGGTGGCGCGCGGGATTCGGGCAGGATCTGCTGCTGCAATGACGGCGCCGCCATTGTCCTCGACCAGCATGCGCAGCCGGTCAGCCGCCAGCACCGGGTCGAGCGCGATTTTCGCGCCACTCTTGGCAAGCGCTGTGATCGCGGCTTCGAATTCGCCGGGCTCATGCGGCTCGGCGAGCTGGGTGAGGTAGGCGGCGACCTGGCGCGAGAATTTGCGCTTATCCATGAAAAGCTGGTGCGACCCATCGGCGGCGAGGATGGCGAAGCCGAGCGCCAGCGGCGTGTGCGGCACGTCGCCGCCACGGATGTTGAAGGCCCAGGCGATGGAGGAGGGGTCGGTCAGCACCGCATGGGTGGCGCCGTCCTTGGCGATCGCCGCCGCTAGCCGCGCCAGCTTGTCCTTGGCGAGCTCGCCGGCAAAGCCGATCGGGTGGAGCTCGACGGGAGCCACCGGCGCGTCGGGCTGATCCTTCCAGATGATGTCGATCGGGTTTTTGTCGAGCGGCACCAGTACGGCGCCGTTCTTGTCGACTGAGGCCTGCAGCGCCTTGACCTCGCTGATCGTGTGCAGCCATGGATCGAAGCCGAGCCGTGCGCCCTTGCCAAGATTGTCTTTCAGCCAGACAGCCGGCGGATTGTCGACCAGGCTTTCGATCGAAAAGACGTCGAGATCGACCTCGCTGCGCACCTGCAGCGTGTAGCGCCCGTCAACAAAGACGAAGGCGCGGTCGCGCAGGACGATGGCGACGCCGGCCGAGCCGCTGAAGCCGGTCAGCCATTTCAGCCGCGCCGAACGATCGGCGACATATTCGCCCTGATGCTCGTCGGCACGCGGGACGATGAAGCCGTCCAGCCCGTTGGCTTCAAGCCATTGGCGCAGCAGCGCCACGCGCGGTTTGCCGACGGCCGGGTCGCCCGCGGAATCGAAGGTCTGGAACATGGTGGGCCTCCTGCATGTCCGCGCAACCGTAGCGTACGGTCGCGGAAATCGGAATCGATTTCCGGCTGCGCGCAACCTGCTACAGCATCGCCGGACTGACAACTGGGGGAATTTGGTCCAGGCTCGGTCGGTGCCGGTCTAATGCTTCAGGTGGATCGTCACCCAGCCCTCGCGGTGCAAGGTTCTGACATGGCGGAAATTCTGGCCGACATAGGCCGAGATGACCGCGTCCCGCTGGCGCTCGAGGATGCCCGACAGCACGATCGAACCGCCAAGTGCGATATGATGGGCCATTTGCGGCGCCAGCCGCATCAGCGGCCGCGCCAATATGTTGGCGACGATCAGATCGAAGGGTGCGCGCTTGCCGAAGATCGGATGGTGAAAGCCGGGCGCGGTTGCTGTTTCCACCAGTGCCTTGACGTGGTTGAGCCGCGCATTGGCGGCAGCCACCCGCACCGCCACCGGATCAATGTCGGTGGCCAGCACCGGAATGTGCGCCAGCTTGGCGACGGCGATCGCCAGTACCGCGCTGCCGGTGCCGAGGTCGAGCGCATTGCGCGGGTGTTCGCGCCGGACCACTCTTTCCAGCATTTCCAGGCAGCCGGCGGTGGTGCCGTGATGGCCGGTGCCGAAGGCGAGGCCGGCTTCGATTTCGATGGCGAGTTCGCCGCTGTGGCGTTTCCTGCGGTCATGTGCGCCGTGGACGAAGAAACGTCCGGCACGCACCGGCTTCAACTCTTCCAGCGAATGCGCCACCCAGTCGATGTCGGGCAGGGGCTCGCGCTCGATCGGCTTCGACAGGGAAAGGCCGGCAAGGATGTCCTTCAAGCGGGTCTCGACCGCATCGACGTCGCCATCGGCATAGAGCGACACTTCGTGGATGTCCTTGTCCTCGTCGACCTCCAGCACGGCGATCGGCAGCCCCTCTTCCTCGAAGGCCGCCTCAAGCGCCGCGAAAATGCTGACGGACTCGATCTTTCCGGTGGTGAAGTAAAGGCGCGTCTGGGTCATGAAATGGTAATCAGCCTTTCGCCGCCAGCCGCTTCAGCTTGGCGATGGCCGTATCGGCGCTTTCGCCGTAGGCGATTGTGCCGGCAAAATCGCCCTTGGCGTTGAGCAGCAGCACCGAGGCGGTATGATCCATCGTGTAGTCGCCGTCGCCGGTGTCGACCTTCTTCCAATAGATGCCGAACGACTTGGCCATGGCATGGACCTTGTCCGGAGCGCCCGTGATGCCGACGATACGGTCGGAGAAATTGCTGACATAGGCGTTCATCACCTCAGGCGTGTCGCGCTCCGGATCGACCGATACGAAATAGGCGTGCAGGTTCTTGCCGTCGTCGCCGAGCGTCTTCAGCCAGCCGGCCAGTTCGAACAGCGTGGTCGGGCAGACCTCGGGGCAATGGGTGAAGCCGAAGAAGACGACGCTGGGCTGGCCCCGGAAGGCGGCTTCGGTGATCGGCGCGCCTTTCTGGTCGACCAGAGTAAAGGCGGCCCCGAATGGCTCGCCGCCATAGTGGCCGCGATACCAGTCGAAGGTCAGCCAGCCGATGCCGGCCGCCATCAGGACGAGAATACCGACCAGGATAGAACGCATCATCAGAAAAGTCCGTCTGCAGAAATCGTCGCGCCGGCTCAATGCCGCGCCTGTGTGACAGTCTTAGCGGTTCGGCCCCGCACAGGCAAAGTGCCGCGTTGCCGCAACCGCTGCGGTGTCGACCTATCTGCTTGCAAAGCCGGGCCGCTCGCCCCACCTGTGACCGGCAACTCGAACCGCAGGAGGGTCCCTTGCAACGACTGATTGGGCACGGACTGATTGGGCGAAGACTGATCGGCGGTGCCTTGGCCGCGTGCGTTGTCCTAGGTGCCGGGGCCGCCGTGGCCGATGAAGTCGGCAAGGTCGGCGTCGACTGGCTCGGCAACGACATCATCGTCGAGGCGATCAAGGACCCCAAAGTGGAGGGCGTGACATGTCACGTCTCCTATTTCGATCGCGGCATCATCGATCGCCTGCACAAGGGCAACTGGTTCGAGGATCCGTCCGATTCCTCGATCTCCTGCCGCCAGACCGGCCCGATCACCATCGGCGACATCGACATGAGCGAGGGCGGCGAGGAAGTGTTCAAGCAAGGCATCAGCCTGATCTGGAAGAAGCAGGTGGTGAACCGCATCTACGACAAGGCCAACGAGACGCTGATCTATCTCTCGCATTCGCGCCAGGTGCAGAACGGCTCGGCCAAAATGTCGGTCACCACTGTGCCGCTCTACGGCCAGAACGTGGTGTGGAGCAAAGGCAAGCCGCAATAGGCGATTCAGTTCCTTCCCGGGCGCACGATTGGCCCCGCTTGCGGGACCAATCGCCTGGGCGAATCCTTGCCGGGAAACGATCTGACGGACGATTGGCCCCGCTTGCGGGACCAATCGCCTAGGCGTAAAGCCGCCGGCATGGACCGTTCCGAAGATCTCGTCCCGAAAGACCCCGAGCCACGCATCCATCCGACCGCGGAGTTGAAGGCGTGCAAGCTTGGGCGTTATGCCTCGATCGGCGAGCGGGTGGTGCTTCGCGAGGTCACCGTCGGCGACTTCTCCTATTTCGAACGCCATTCGGAAGCGATCTACACGACGATCGGCAAATTCTGCTCGATCGCCGCCAACAGCCGCATCAATGCGCTGGAGCATCCCATAGAGCGGCTGACCCAGCACAAGCTCAGCTACCGGCCGAACGAGTATTTTCGCTGGCTGGGCGTCGATGCCGCCTTCCGCGAACGGCGGCAGGCGAAAGCCGTGACCATCGGCCATGATGTCTGGATCGGCCACGGCGCGGTGATCATGCCCGGGGTCACCATCGGCAATGGCGCGGTGGTCGGCGCCAACGCAGTGGTGACGCGTGATGTGCCGCCCTACGCGATCGTCGCCGGCGTGCCGGCGAAGGCTCTCCGGCCACGCTTCGCTCCGGATATCGCGGCGCGGATCGAAGCTCTCGCCTGGTGGAACTGGCCGGTCGAAAAGCTCGCCAGAGCGGTTCCCGACATGCAGGCAATGCCGATCGAAGCATTCCTCGATCGTTGGGAAAACGACGCCGTCTGACCAGCTCAAGACGTCGACGGTAACCAATTTTCTTAACGTAAAATATTAAAGTTAAGAAATGGAAAACGGATTGTATCCGTGAAATTAAACACTCCAAGGTTGCAAGACTTTCGGCAAAATGCACTACTCGTTTCGGGGGTAAGTCGTAAGAAGTCGAAGAAAACACTACTAGCAACAATGGAGAGAAGTCATGAAGAAGTTCGCTTTTGTACTCACCGCTGCTATGGTTTCGTTCTCGACTGTCGGCGCCTATGCCGGCGGCTGGGGAGGTAGCTCGGGTAGCCTGATCAATGTGTCGCCGTCCATCGGTGTCGGCCAGGTGACCGCGCTCAATGGCATCCTGAGTGGCAACAACATCCTGAGCGGCAATGTCGTCCAGGGCATTCTGAACGGCAACAAGACCAACGTCCTTACCGGCGTTCTCAGCGGTATCGGCGTCAATGTCCTTGGCGGCAACAGCTACAAGCTGGGCGGCCGTCACTGAGCAGGAAAGTCACGGGCATCCTTATGTCACGTGTCGTGGGCAGGAGGGTCTTCAACACCCTCCTGCCTCCGCTTGTGGGCCTACCCAGTCAAGCGCGGGAATGAGCTAGATCTTCGCCCGCAGGCCCACAAATGCATCGACCGTGTGTTCGCGCTCGTCGATCACGGTCTTGAAGGTCTCGGAAACGTCGACGCGAACGACAATGGCCATCGATTTGGTCGCGTTGTACGTCGCTTCGGCATAGACGCCCTTGCGGCGCTCCTGGTTCTCGTAGAGCAAATTGTCCTTGAGCTCATAGAAGATGCCGGAAGCGATGCCGAGGTTTTCGCGCACCTTCATGCCCAGTTCCAGTTCCGCGCGCTGCAGCCACGAAGCCAGGGGGTCGTCGGTTTCGGACGTTTCGTAGCGGCCGAAATAGGTGCCGCGCAGCTCGAAGCCGTGCGGCAGAGGCTTGCCGAAGGTGACTTGCCAGGTCGGACGCCAGCGCTGGTAGATGTTATCGGCGCCACGCAGGAACTGCGCACCCAGCGCCACGCCGAGCGTCGAACCGTCGGTGGCCTTGTAGGCCGCCTCGGCGCGCAGCGTATAGGCGTTGAACGACAGGAACAGCGGCGGGTAACCGATTTCCTCGACGCTGGCGAAGAGCGCAGACGCGGACGCGCCGAAGGCAAGCTGGCCAACTGTCCGGGTGACCCGAGCCGCCAACTGGAAGAGATTGCGGTCGGCATGCAGCTTCGCCGGCAAGATGAGATCTTCCTGGAAATGCGTCGCGCCGAGCTTTTCGTAGCTGTCGGCGGCCTCGAGGATCAGCGATGTGGCGTTGCCGAGGTCGATGCCGAGTTGTGTCTGGGCGCCGAAGACCTGCTTGAACTCGCGCGTACCCAGCGTCAGCGGGCCGATATCCAGATTGTCGCCGGTGCTGGAGACGCGATAGCTCAGCGATCCCCTCAGTTCGAGGCCCGGGCCGAGCCGGCGGAAGGCCTCGGCCGACAGCGACAATCCGCGGTCGTCCTCGATCGACGTCTTGTCGTAATGCGTTACCTGGAAGTCCGCGCTGAATTTCGCGTTGGCGTCGTTGTCGCCCCATTGCTGCTGCAGCGAACCGCGCAACAGTGTGTACCAGTCCTTGACCGCATGGTCGCTGTCCAGCGCGTTGTTGGTCCAATGCCTTTCGAGACTGCCGGTGATTGTCGGATCGGTCGCTATTTCGGCAGCCGGTGCTGTTGATGGTTCTGCCCTGGCGGTCACGGCCGCGCAGGCCATCAGCAGGCCTAGGCCGGCGCTGCCAAGCAATCTGCGGGAAAGTGGAGCGACCGTCTGTCCTTCTGCCGGTCGGCGCTTTCGGGAAACCATGCTCCGCGCTCTCCGGACTGAAACCCCTTCCGCCATGCGGGGGTGGCGCAGCGGAAGGGGCTGGAGGTAAACCGCTGTGAAGCGGAAGGAACAGGCACTCTTGCCTGCGGGAGTACTGTGGCATTGAACCCATAAGGTGTGTTTTCCAGACTATTCTCCCTATGCGTGCAGGCAATTGTACCTGAGGTATTTGTTCGCATCGGGAACCTGAAGCGGTCGCTGATTGTTTCTCATCGCGCCGCAGCGTCGAGGATTTCGATAGATGGAAAAGCATTTCACCAAGGTTGCCAACTGGGTCGCCCGCATAGCCGGCCTGCCGCCGACATTCGCCGTCTGTTGCCTCATCATCATCGCCTGGGGGGTGAGCGGTCCGTTCTTCGGCTTTTCGGACACTTGGCAACTTGTCATCAACACGGGCACGACCATCATCACCTTCCTGATGGTCTTCCTGATCCAGAACACTCAGAACCGCGACGGCGCGGCGATCCAGGCCAAGCTCGACGAACTGATCCGGGTCGGCAAGGGCCACAACCACTTCATCGGCATCGAGCATCTGACCGAATCCGAAGTCGAGGAAATCCGCGCCAAATGCGAGCGTGCGGCAAAGCGGCATGACGAACAGATCGCCGACATCGCGGCGAAGAAGGCCGTGGCACAGAAGCGCGGGTCGAAAAAGCAAGCGGCCTGAAGATCAGCCTTTCATGAAGGCTGCGAAACTGCCTTTGTGGTCCGGATGCCAGCGCGACAAAGCGGGGCGGTTCTCGATGATGTCGCCGATCGCCCAGGCCATGCGCTTTTCATCCAGCGGCCGGGCCGCCTCATTGTCCGGGCACAGGATGTAGAAATCTCCCCTGGTCAGGGATTCCAGCATGAAATCCACAACCTGTTCGCCGGTCCAGGCGCCGGCCGGTTTTTCCGTCGCACCCTCGGTCAGACCGGTAAAGGTGAAGCCGGGGATCAGCAGATGGGCAGCGACATGGGCGCCGGGTTCGTTGCGCAACGCGTGCGCCAGGCCTTCCGTGAAGGTTTTCACTCCTGCCTTGGAGACATTGTAGGCAAGATTGCCGGGCGGCGTGGTGATGCCTTGCTTGGAGCCGGTGTTGACGATCAGACCCGGCCTGGCCGAGGCCAGCATGCGCGGCGCGAAGGCCTCCACGCCATGCACAACGCCCCAGAAATTGATGTCCAGCAGCCGTTTCCAGGCATCGCGGTTTTCCCACGGCTTTCCGGGGTTGTCGCCGACGCCGGCATTGTTCATCAGCAGCGACACGCCGCCGAAGGCGCCGAACGCTCTCTCGGCGAGGCGGTCCACCTCATCCGCCTTCGAAACGTCGGCGGCGACGGCAAGCACGGCATCGTCGCCGGCAATCGCGGAAACGGCGCGCGAGGCGTCGTCAAGCCGCGCGCCGCCAATGTCGGCCAGCACGATCTTCATGCCTAGCAATGCAAGCCGCTTGGCGGCCGCCAGACCGATGCCGCTGGCAGCGCCGGTGATCACGGCGGCATTGCCTGGAGCAAGCGCGGGCAGGGCGGTCTGGATCTCGGCGTCGGTGATCATGGGCGATGGATTCCTTGTTCGATGCGCCGAACTTAGCGCCGGAACGGGCCGGTGCAAGCCTCTGCTCGTCTTGTCGGGTTGACCAGTCCGGCCGAGGCTGCGCATGTTGCCCTTTGTCCCCGCAAAAGAGATTTAGGCCTGGGGACAAACGGAGGTTCCTGATTGACGGACTGGGTTGCAATTCTGAAGGAGCAGACCGCCATTGGCGACCAGATGGGCCGCGAGGTGCCGCAGATGCTGGCCAATCCCGACATCAGCGAAGCGCAGGTGAAGACACTCTTTTCCGCGCTGGAGAAACAAGCCGAGTTCGTCGAGAAACTGCGCATGGCGCTGGAAAAATTCGGCCATGATTTCTCGATCATCAAGGCCGCGGAACGGCTGGAGGAGCTCTATGCCGACCTCGCCGCATCGGTGGCGGAAAAACTGAAAGCGATGCGCAAGTAGGGCAATTTGGGAAAGCCGTGCAGCGCTCTACCTTGAAAATGTGTGAAGACAACTACTTTTCGATCACCCGCGCAAAGCGCCTATCCGGTACGAGCCATATCATCGCGACCAGCACATAGAGCGCGACGCCGATCCACTGGCTGACGAAGGTCAGCACGACGGCCACGATATAGACAGCCAGCGAGAGCTTCCCCTTGCGGTCATTACCCAGCGCCTTGGCAAAGGCGGTATCATTGCCGTGCAGGCGATGCAGCGCGGCGGCGAGTATGGTGTAGGCGATGGCGCATAGCGCGAGGTCGGTGCCATAGACTGCTACCGGCACCGGCGCAAAGTGGTTCTCGCCCATGAAGGCTGTGGTCACCGGCATCAGCGACAGCCAGAACAGCAGATTGAGGTTCGCCCACAGCACGCGCCCGTCGACCCGCTGAACGGTGTGGAACATGTTGTGCAGATTGTTCCAGTAGATGCCGACATTGATGAAGGACAGCACGTAGCAGAAGAAGATCGGCCACAACGGCACCAAGGCGGAGAAATCCTCGCCATGCGGCACTTTCAACTCAAGCACCATGATGGTGATGATGATAGCCACGACGCCATCGGTGAATGCCTCGACCCTGCCTTTGCCCATGGATCCCACCTTTGCCCGCGATGAATTGTCGAAAGAGAGTAACGCTAGCGGATGTTGAGGAGCCAATAAATGGCAACCGCGAAATTCCTCAACCATGTCCAAGGAAAATCCGGCATCAGTCCCGCTGGCCAGGACGGTTACGGCCGCCCACCTGTTGACTTTTCTTGGCTTGGCCGCTCCTCTTGCAGGGCAGTCTTGGCCGAAGCAGATGAACGGCCGGGATTCGAATGGAGGGGACTGATGAGATTTCGTTTTCTGCTTGTGGCCGCGACCATCCTGGCCGCGGTGTTCGGGACGTCCGCCGCGGCCTTCGCCTACAGCGCTCACACCTCGACCAACCTCAACGTCCGCAGCGGGCCGGGAGCGGGATACGCCAAAGTGGGAACGCTGCCCGCCGGCTTCAGGGTCAATGTCACCGGCTGCCAGCCGGGCTGGTGTAGAATCCATGGCGGCGGCGTGAGCGGCTGGGCCAGCGCCGGTTATCTTGAACGCTCCCAGATCGTTCGCCCGCCAATCATCATCGTGCGTCCGCCGCATCGGCCGCCACACTGGCACAAGCCGCACCGTCCTCCGCACCATCGGCCGCCGCACAGGCCGCGTCCCGGCAAGTGCAAGATCGCGCCCGGCTTTGCTTGCAGGTAACGCCGACCGGTTGAACGATAGATGACGGATCGGAGCCGCTGGCCCCGATCCGAGCCTGTTCAGCCGGCGGACATCCCGCTCAAGCAATGTCCACCGTGCTGTCAGGAGCCTGCCTGTCGGTTGGAACGTCGTGGATGAAACCGCGTTAGATCCTCGATCCCCGAAATTGGTGACGAGGTTGGCCATGGCCATTCGCGATTTTGCGCATACGCACGAAGGGGCAGGTGGCGATGCTCTCGCAATCCCCACCGTCGCCGCGATGATTGCGGTGCTGTTTGCCGGCAGCACGGTGCTGACGCCGCTCTACATCGTCTACAAGCAGCAATTCGGCTTTTCACAAATCACCCTGACGCTGATCTACGCCGTGTATGTCGTCGGCAATCTGGCGGCACTTCTGATGTTGGGCAGCGTCTCCGATATTGTCGGACGCCGGCCCGCGAGCCTGGCGGCCATGCTCGTCGCCATCGTCAGTGCGCTTGTCTTCCTGTTTGCCGTAAACGTCGTCTCGCTCGACGTCGCCCGCATCCTGAGCGGGCTTGGCATCGGCGTCGGCGCGGGGACCGGAACCGCGTGGATTGCCGAGCTTCTTCCCGGCGCGGACAAGTCGCGCGCCAGTGTGATTGCCACCAGCACCAATTTCCTCGGCCTCGGCCTCGGCGCACTGATTTCGGGATTTCTGGCTGAATACGAGCCATGGCCGTTGCGGCTGATCTTCATCGTCTATCTGGCAGCACTTGTGGTGGTGACGATCCTGGTCTGGCGCACTCGCGAAACGGTGTCGAAGCCGGGCGGCCTCGGGGGGATCTCCTGGCGGCCGCGACTTTCCGTCCCGGAGGAAATCCGTGCGCGCTTCGTCGCGCCGGCGGTGACCGGCTTCGGCGCGATGGCGCTGGTCGGGTTCTACGCCGCGTTGGCGCCGAGCATCCTGGCGCAGCAGCTGCATGAGACCAACCATGCCGTCGCCGGCGCGCTGTTCTTCGAGCTGGCGATCGTCACCGCGATCAGCATTGTCGTTCTGATGCACATGAAGAGCAATAAGGCGATGCTGGCTGCGCTGGCATTGATGATCCCAAGCGTCTTGTTGGTGGTGGCGGCGCAGATATTGGCCTCGATGGCACTGATGGTTGCTGCGACGGCCTGTTGCGGCGTTGCGGCGGCGCTTGGTTACCGTGGCGGCCTGCAAGTGGTGAACGAGATCGCGCCCAAGGATCGTCGCGCCGAAGTGGTGTCCAGCTTCTTCATCTGCTGCTTTGTCGGCAACGCCTTGCCCGTCATCGGCATCGGCATCGTTTCGACCTATGCCAGTCCCGTCGCTGCCAGCCTGGCGTTCGCCGGCATGATCGTGGTGTTTGCGTTGGTGGCGCTGGCTTTTGGGCTGAAACAACAACGGCGTTGAGGGCCTGGAGCGGTCCAGCGGAACCGGGTTGGCTTCAGCCGTTCGGTGTTTCAGGCGAAAGATGCGCGCGTCCGCGCGGCACGCCAAGACCGGTGTCCGGCGGCTCGCCGGCGGCCGGCCTGTCCTCGATCATGTGCGTGGTGCGCCAGCGGCCGAAACGATAGTAGGCCGCCGCCAGTACAAGCGAGCTGATCGAACCCGCCGGGAAGCTCCACCACAACGCTTCCTCGCCGATCACGCCACGCATGAAATAGGCAAAGCCGGTGCGCACGACCAGCACCGAAATGACCAGGATGATCAGCGGCGGCATCACGGCACCCGTGGCTCGTACGGTGGCAAACAGCACGATGGTTATGCCGAACAGGATGAACGACCACGAGGCGACATTGTTGATGTGGACGGCGATGTCGATCGCCGCGCTGTCGCGGCTCAGGAACAGGCTCAGCACCGAACGGTCGAAAACCGACAGCACGGCAACCAGTGCGCCGGTCAGGACGAGGTTGAAGCCGACGCCTGAGGCGGCGATGCGGCCGATCCGGTCCCAGCGCCCGGCGCCGACATTCTGTGCCGCCATCGAGGACACCGCGGCGCCGATGGCGAGCGCCGGCATCTGGATGTAGGTCCACAGCTGGGCGGCGATGCCGTAGGCGGCGGCGACCTGTGAGCCGTAGGAATTGACGATGCCCATCACCGTCAGTGCCGCCGCCGAAATGACGATCATCTGCAGGCCCATCGGCACGCCCTTGAAGACGACGATGCGCAGCAAGGTGGGATCGGGCCGCAGCAGAGCGAGGTTGGCGCCGGCCAGCCGCAGCGGATGCTTGCGCACATAGAGCACGATCAGGATGGCGATCACGCTAACCGTCTGGCCGATCAGCGTGGACGTGGCGGAGCCCGCGATGCCGAGTTCGGGAAACGGTCCGATGCCGGCGATGAGCAATGGGTTGAGCACGATGTCGAGGACGACGGCCAGCGCCATGAAGAAGAAGGGGGTGCGTGAATCGCCGGCACCGCGCAGCACGGTCATGACGAAGGACAGAAGGTTCATCATCGGCACGGCGACGAAGATGATGCGCAGATAGGAGCGCGCCAGCGGCAAGGCGTCGGCCGGTGTGCCGAGCGTGTTGAGAATGGCGTCAACCCAGATCCAGCCGCAGACCGCGAAGACAACCGAGACGAGGAAGAAGAACGTCGCGCTGGTGCCGACAATGCGGCGCGCCTCGGGCAGGTCGCGGGCACCGACCGACTGGGCCACCAGGATGGTGGCCGCCATGCCGATGCCGAACACAGTGCCGAGGATCAGGAACAGGACGAGGTTGGCATTAGAGGTGGCGGTCAGCGCCGATTCGCCGAGAAAACGGCCGACCCAGACGGCGTTGATCGAGCCGTTGAGCGACTGCAGCACGTTGGAGCCGAGCACCGGCAGGGCGAACAGCAGAAGCGTGCGCGGGATCGGGCCGCTGGTCAGGTCGCCGGTGCGCCGGCGCGCGGGCATTTTTTCGTCCATGGCGGGCAACTCGGCGGATGGTGATTTGGATCCAGTCCACGATGATATCGCAGGCGGGACCGAGATGCACCCTTGCGAACGCGCGGCTGAAAGGCCGCTGCCCCGTTCATGCCTGCCGCGAGCCCAGCGGACGCGCCAAGCGCGCCCGCCCGTGCAGTGGCCGTTACTTCCCGGCGAGACCCGGCAGCGTGACCTGATAGACCAGGAACATGGTGTCGACATCGGCGCCGTCTTCCGCCTTGTAGGGTGCGCCGACCTGAAAACCGTCCTGGGCGAGGAAGTCGTTGTCGTTGGCGACGAACAGGAAGTAGTCGTCGGGCAGCTTCGGATCGAGAACGCTGACCACCGACATCGCCTCCCACTTCTCCGACAGGTTGTTCTTGTCGTTCGGCGCGCCATTGTGCAGGCCGAAGCGGCCGAGTTCGCCCTTGTCGTTGATGTCGATGAACGGCGTCAGCTTGGCCGGCATCACCGACGGGTCGAGCACGCCCTTGGGCGCCAGCGGCTTGTCGGCGGCATCGAAGGCGCCGCCGGCGATGTCGGTCGCGGCCGAGACGTCGACGACGAAGATCTGGCGCACCAGCGAGGTGTCGCCCTTCAGCCCCTGGCCGTTGCCGCTGTCGCGCGCCAGCATCAGGAAGGTCTTGTCGGAGAGCGCCACGATCTCGCTCTGCGCGGCGATCTTGGTCTTGCCCTTGGCATCCTTGAACACCGGCAACGGCACGACATACTCATGCGCCAGTTTGAGGTGGGCGAGGTCGGACGCGTCATAGACCAGCGCACGCGTGTTCTGGCGCGTCGCGGGCGAATCGCCGCCATCCTGCCGGGGCGCCGATTGCAGCACCGCGATCAGGAACTTGCCGTCCGGCGTCATCGCCATTCCCTCCAGGCCCTGGTTGTTCTGGCGGCCGGTCTCGGGGTCCTTCGGATCGGGCTCGGCGGCACCGGGTCCCGGATTGTCCGAGGCGAAGTTCGGCGTGCCGTGGCGCATCGGCACGAAGGCGGCCGGTGGCTGGGTTGCCGACAGCAGATGCCCGTCGGCGGAAAACCGATAGATGTTCGGGCCGTATTCGTCGGAGATGAACATCGAACCATCGGGCAGCCGCACGATCGCCTCGTTGTCGAGCGCCAGCTTGCCATTGTCGGCTTGCGGCAGGATCGGCATGTCGCCGCTTGCCGCGCGCACGCCGTTGAGTGGGTCGAGGCCTGTGGCATCAGCCCCCTTGTCGTCGGTGAGAAGCATGGTGTCGGCGAGCGTTGCCTTGACGCCCGTCTGCTCCTGGCCGGCAGCAGGTGCCGCGCCCGGTGCGACCGGAGCAAATTCGATGGCGATCGTGTTGAGGCGCGGCCGGTAGTTGGTGGTGCCGACGACATTGTAGCCACGGTCCGGCAACAGCCAGAGCGAACCCCTGTAGCCGGCGGTGTCATGCGTCCAGCCTGATGCGTCGATCGCCATGCCGGAACCCGAGCCGAAGGTCTCGCCGAACTTGTCGCGCTGAGCGGCCGGGATGCGGCCGACGCCGACCAGCCCCTTGTTGACGAGGCCGCCGACGGTCGCGGTGCTGTCGGCGAGCGCCGGCGCCAAGGCGGTGAACAAGGCCAGCGCGACGCCAAGCGACGCGGGTCGATACAGGTGCTTCATGGATAATCCTCTTTGTGACGGATGTGCCGGAGCGGCCGGGGGACGAAAAACTGAAAGAGGTACGACATCGATGATGTTGCGCAAGCCTCCCCGAAACGCGGTCTACGGCGCGAACATGATGCTTGCGTGACAGCGCGCAGTGCATGCCGGCGGTCGACGAAAAACGATGCGCGCGCGCCGGCACTGGACACTTATGTCCAGTGGATATATACTCCAGTCTTCGGACCAACCGTGGAGGGGAAGCCTTGAAGTCGCACTACCGCGCAGTCGTCATCGGAGGTGGCGTGGTCGGAGCCTCGGTGCTCTATCACCTGACGCGGTTCGGCTGGAGCGATGTGGCGCTGATCGAGCGCGCAGAACTGACGGCCGGTTCGACCTGGCACGCGGCGGCAGGCTTCCATGCGCTCAACGCCGATCCCAACGTGGCGGCGCTGCAGGACTACACCATCAATCTCTACCGGGAGATCGAGGCCGAATCCGGCTGGGATATCGGCCTGCACATGACGGGCGGCGTCAACATCGCCAGCGATCCCGCGCGCTGGGAGTGGCTGAAATCAGCCTGGGCCGTGTTCCAGTCGGTCGGCATCGAGACCGCGCGCCTGGTCACGCCCGACGAGATCAAGGCGATCTGCCCGATCGTCGACGTCAACGGTGTTCTTGGCGGCCTGCATGATTCCAACGAAGGCCATCTCGACCCGTACGGTACCACGCATGCCTATGCGGGTGCTGCGAAGAAGCGCGGCGCCGACATCATCTTGCGCAACCGGGTCGTCGAGCTGAAAGCACGTGCCGACGGGCGCTGGGACGTCATCACCGAGCAGGGCACCATCATCGCCGAGCATGTCGTCAATGCCGGCGGGCTGTGGGCGAAGCAGCTCGGCCGCATGGCCGGCGTCGACCTGCCGGTGACGCCGATGGAGCACCACTATTTCATCACCGATGACATTCCGGAGATCGCAGCACTTGACAGGGAAATCGGCATCGCCGTCGATCTCGACGGCTTTTCATACCTGCGGCAGGAGCGCAAGGGTGTGCTGCTTGGCGTCTATGAGCAGAACCCAAAGCACTGGAACATGGACGGAGCGCCGTGGGATTACGGCATAGAGCTGATCCCGGAAGACATCGACCGCATCAGCCCGGAACTCGCCAAGGCGCATGAGCGCTTCCCTTGCCTGGCGACGGCCGGTATCCGCAAATGGGTCAACGGCGCCTTCACCTTCACGCCGGACGGCAATCCGATTGTCGGGCCGGTGCGCGGCCTGAAGAACTACTGGGTCGCCTGCGGCGTCATGGCCGGTTTCAGCCAGGGCGGCGGCGTCGGCAAGTCGCTGGCCGAATGGATGATTTTCGGCGAACCGCAGGCCGACATCTTCGGCATGGATATCGCTCGCTACGGTGCCTTCGCCGCCAACCGCGAATATCTCAGGCAGACGACGCGCCAGTTCTATTCGCGCCGGTTCGTCATGACCTTTCCCAATGAACGGCTGCCCGCCGGCCGGCCGCTGAAACGCCCCGGCGCCTATGACGGCATGAGCGCGGCGGGATGCGAATGGACGGCTTCCTGGGGGCTGGAAATCCCGGCCTATTTCGCGCCGATGGGATTTGCCGAGAGCACGACGCTGCGGCGCTCCAACGCCTTCGACATCGTCGGCGAGGAGGCGCTGCAGGTGCGGCGCGCCGCCGGCCTCGTCGATATCTCGGCCTATGCGCGCTATGCGGTGTCGGGGCTGGGTGCGGAGGCGTGGCTCGACCGGCTGCTCGCCTGCCGATTGCCGAAGGCGGGGCGGGCCGGCCTGGCGCCGATGCTCGGCCATGACGGACGGCTGAAGGGCGACCTCACCGTCTTCAACTGGGGCGGCGGCTCTTATTGGCTGATGGGCTCCTACTATCTCCGGGAATTCCATATGCGCTGGTTCGAGAGCCATGCGGCGGAGGGCGTCACCATCGCCGACCTCTCCGACACGATGAGCGGCTTCCTGCTCACGGGGCCGAATGCGCGGGAGATTCTGGAGCGCACGACGCATCAGGATGTTTCCGGCGCAGCATTGCCGTTCATGGCCTGTGGCGCATTCGACATCGGTATGGTGCAGGCACGTGTGGCGCGGCTGTCGATCGCGGGCGAACTCGGCTTCGAAATCAGTTGCCCCGTGACCATGCACGCCACGTTGCGCGACACGCTGCTGGCTGCGGGCGAGGATCTGGGCCTTGCTGAAATCGGCTACTATGCGCTCAATGCGCTGCGGCTGGAGAAGAGCTTTGGCATCTGGTCGCGTGAATTCACGCAAGGCTATACGCCGGGCCAGACCGGTCTCGACCGCTTCATCGCTTTCGGCAAGAGCGACTTCATCGGCCGCGAAGCAGCGTTGAAACAGCGGGAGGCCGGCAGCGGCCAATGCCTGGTGACGCTGGAAATCGATGCGCTCGACGCCGATGCCAGCGGTTTTGAGCCTGTCTGGCATCAGGGCCGACGCGTCGGCTTCGTCACCTCGGGCGGCTATGGCTATACGGTCGGCAAGAGCCTGGCGCTGGCTCTGGTCGACCGCGATTTCGCGGGCGAGGGCACCGCGCTCTCCGTGCATGTCGTGGGTGAGGAACGGCCGGCGCGTGTG
>NZ_RZRA01001300.1:0-1140 GCF_003998945.1 Mesorhizobium sp. M7A.F.Ca.CA.003.01.2.1
TCATGTAGAGCAGGCCGGCAAGCTGCAGGCTGTCGAAGATGAGGATGCCGAAGGCCGCAAGCGGCGTGAGCCGGTGTGCCGCCGGAAAGCGAAAGGCGAGCAACAGGTTCATCCAGGCCGAACAGGCGATCAGGGCAAAGCAGAGGCTGACCGGCAGCGGAAACTTCAGCCCATAGGCGACGACGAGCACCGCCAGGCTCTGACCGACAATGGCAAGCCATCGCAACCGGATTAGCGTGTTGAGGCGCAGTCTCTGGCTCTGCTGGAAATCGGGCGAACGCAAAACGTTGATCATGGCCATGAATTACAGCCGCGAAGCTCCAAAGGCTAGGTCCCGCGCGGCTTGGCCCGGGCGGTGGCGGCGGCGAGCAGCGGGTTTTCCGGCCAGACATGCTTGGGATAGCGGCCGCGCATGTCGGCGCGCACGTCGGTCCAGGAGCCGCGCCAGAAGCCGGGCAGGTCGCGCGTCGTCTGGATCGGCCGGTGCGCCGGCGACAGGAGTTCGAGCGTCAGCGGCACAGTGCCATTGGCGATCGAAGGATGGCGGTCGAGGCCGAACAGCTCCTGTACGCGAATCGCCAGCACCGGCCATTCGCCGTCATAGCGGATAGGCACATGGCTGCCGGACGGAGCGTCGAAATGGGTCGGCGCCAGCGTATCGATCCTGCGCTGCAGATCATGCGGCACGAGGCTGGCCAGCCCGGCCGAGACAACGCCTGCATCGATGGCGGCAAACGATGCCGCGCCGGCGAGGTAAGGCAGCAGCCAGTCGTCGAGGCGCTCGACGAGGGCGTCATCCGCCATATCGGGCCATGGCGCGCCCAGGCCGCGATGCAGCCAGCCAAGCCGCTGGCGCAGCGTTTGCGCCTCCTTGCTCCAGGTCAGCAGCGACAGCCCGTGCTGGCGCACGGCATCGAGGACGGCGCGGTCGGCGTCGGCCCCCGTTGGCGGCGGCAGCATGCGCTCGGCGAGCGTGATGGCGCCAAGGCGCACGGTTTCACGTACACGCACGGCGCGCTTGTCCCGATCGAAGCTCGTTTCACGGCGCGCCTCGATCCTGTCCGCCAACGCGACACGGACATCGTCCTCGCCGATCGCCGCTGCCGCCGTGATGCGCGCATTCTGTGCCTTGCCCTGCAG
>NZ_RZRA01001301.1:0-1140 GCF_003998945.1 Mesorhizobium sp. M7A.F.Ca.CA.003.01.2.1
AGGCGGCCCTGTGCGTCCTTGGTGGCGTGCGGATTGAGCTGCGACTTCTCGATATCCTTGACGGTGATCAGTCCGACGCAATTGCCCTGCCTGTCGACGACCACCAGCTTTTCGATCCTGTGCTGGTGCAGGAGGCGCTTGGCCTCGTCCTGGTCGACGTTCTCCTTGACCGTGATCAGGTTGTCACGGGTCATCAGTTCATGGACCTTCTGCGCCGGATCGGACGCAAAGCGCACGTCGCGATTGGTCAGGATGCCGATCAGCCGGCCGATCTTGTGGCCGCCGCTGCCGCCGTTCTCGACCACCGGAATGCCCGAGATCGAATAGCTGCGCATCAGGCCCAGCGCGTCGGCGAGCGTCGCGTCGGGGCCGATGGTGACGGGATTGACCACCATGCCGGATTCGAATTTCTTGACCTGCCGCACCTGCTCGGCCTGTTCGGCCGGCGAGAAATTGCGGTGGATGACGCCAATGCCGCCGGCCTGGGCCATGGCTATGGCAAGCCGGGCCTCGGTGACGGTGTCCATCGCCGCCGACAGGATCGGCACATTCAGGTCGATGTCGCCGGCGATGCGGGTGCGGACATCGGTTTCGCCGGGCATGACCTCGGAATGACCCGGCTGCAGCAGCACGTCGTCAAAGGTCAGCGCCAATGCGCCGGTGGACGTTTCGATGATTTTTGCCATGGCCAGTCCCTTGAACATAAAAACGGTGGGGGAATACAAAAAAGCGCTGGACCGGAATGGACAGCGCCGACTCGTTTCTTCCCTTTCAGGATTGGCGCTGGCTGGTACCACGTCCAAGCACCGATGAAAAGCGGATGATTTCACGCTCCCGGAAAGGTGACTTTCCGGCGAAGGGATGCCACCTGTGGTTGCCGGTCGCACAAAAGTGACAGCAAATTAATGCGACATCCCGGCGAAGGCATGGTAACCGCCCGCCTCAGGGCCGACATGCAACCGGCAACGCAACATTCAAGTCTGGACGCGTTCCTTGAACCGCACCATCCCGCTTATATTGGCGGTCGCCCTTTTCATGGAAAACATGGATTCGACTGTTATCGCGACATCGCTGCCGGCGATCGCCGTCGACATCCACACCAGCCCGATCGCGCTCAAGCTGGCCCTGACCGCCTATCTC
>NZ_RZRA01001302.1:0-1140 GCF_003998945.1 Mesorhizobium sp. M7A.F.Ca.CA.003.01.2.1
GGATAGGGGTGGTCGAACAGCACGCTTTCACCGATCTCGATCGCGGTCTTCAGGGTGACGGCGTCGGCGGTGTCCCAGCCGGCAACGGCAAAGGCGTGGACCACCTCCTTCTGCGTGCCGACAAGGCCGACATTGATCGGGTCGCCCGGAATGCCTTGCGGCGTGTGCGTCAGCATCTCGAAGCGATGCGTGCGAAAACCTCGATCGCGGAACGTCCAGAATTCCGGTGCGGCGAAATAGGCGAGCGCCAGATACGCGGCCAACAAGGTCGCCGCCCAGATCATAATGCGTCGCCGAACGCTTCGTTGACCCATGAATGCCGCTCAAATGTTCCGGCATCACATTAGGCGTTGTCATGGCATTCAGGCAAAGGATACCCGGCACCGATCTAACGGCAGGCGCGATAACCGTTCTTGCGGTTCTTGATGTCGAAATGAAAATGGTTGCGGTGGTCGTAATTGTAGCCGGGGCCGAGCACGGTGGTGAAGTACTGGCAGCCGTCGGCGCGCACATTGTTGAGGAAGCCACGGGTGCGGAAGGCGAACAGGCCGGGCTTGCGCACATCGATGTCGTCGCCATTGTTGAGCTCGATGCTCATGACGTCGAGCGCATTGCCCTTGCCGTGTTCGGACAGGACGCCTTCGCCGGCAATCCGGCGGCAGGAATAGCTGGAGCCCTGGTGTATGGTCCTGACGCCGGAGAAATAACGCCAGCGGGCGGAGGGAACGAGTTCGTTCTTCGTCCAGCCGGCAAAGGTAGCTGCCATGTCGCAGGTCAGGGTTGCGGCGGGTTTCATCTGGATGTTGCCGATGGCCGAGACCTTGACCGGATAATCGATGCCGCACTGGCCTTCATGGATCGGCGCCAGGTCGGTGTAGGCGACATCGAGGCGCTTCAATTGCTGACGGCAGTCGGTTTCGCTGGCCGGCATCTGCTCGACGGGCGACATCGGCTCGTCCATGCGCGGATAAGCGGCCTGCGTCATGTACGGATTGGAAGGGACAAGCTTCTGCATGCCGGCATATTGCGGCACGGCAGCCGTCTGCGCGCCGACGTCGACGGCCGGCTGCAGCGACAGCACACTGCCGGTGTTGCAGGCGGAAAGCGCCGCCAGCGCCAGACCGGCGGTCAGCATTGCTG
>NZ_RZRA01001303.1:0-1139 GCF_003998945.1 Mesorhizobium sp. M7A.F.Ca.CA.003.01.2.1
TATCGACGCTCAACTCCCGAAAACACCGCTTGCGGTGCCCGCAAACCCTGAGAGGAAAATCCGATGAGTGTAGAAAAAGTAGCTGTGGTGGTGGCCGGCGGCAGCGGCATGGGGGCGGCGGCGGCCAAGCGGCTGGCGGCGGACGGCTTCAAGATTGCCATTCTTTCCTCTTCGGGCAAGGGCGAGGCGCTGGCCAAGGAGCTTGGCGGGCTCGGCGTCACCGGCTCCAACCAGTCGAACGACGATCTGCAGCGCCTCGTCGACCTGACGCTGGAGCGCTATGGCCGCATCGACGTGCTGGTCAACAGCGGCGGCCACGGGCCGCGTGCGCCGATCCTCGAGATCACCGACGAGCAATGGCACACCGGCATGGACGTCTACCTCCTCAACGTCATCCGGCCGGTGCGCATCGTGGCGCCGCAGATGGTCAAGCAGAAGGGTGGGGCCATCATCAACATCTCGACGGCCTGGGTGGTCGAGCCGAGCCCGATGTTCCCGACGTCCGCCGTGTTCCGCGCCGGCGTTGCCGCCTACACCAAGATCTTCGCCAACACCTATGCCGCCGACAATGTGCGCATGAACAATGTGCTGCCCGGCTGGATCGACAGCCTGCCGGCCACCGAAGAACGCCGCGACAGCGTGCCGATGCAGCGCTACGGCACTTCGGAAGAGGTCGCCGCGACCATCGCCTTCCTGGCGTCGGAGGGCGCCGGCTACATCACCGGCCAGAACATCCGGGTCGACGGCGGCATTATACGCGCTATTTGAGGGCGTCGGCCGGGAGGGGATTCCGGCATCTCACCCCAAGGAGCAAATAATGCGGCTTTTGATACTCGGCACCGGCTGGATGGCGCAGGAACATGCCCGGCGCTTCAGCGCCATCGAGGGCGTCGACATTGTCGGCGCAGTCGATGTCGATCCGGCGCGGGTTGGCGAGTTCGCCGACAGCTTTGACATTCCCAACCGCTTTACCGGGCTGGAGGAGGCGCTGGCATGGGGCGAGTTCGACGCGGTGGCCAATGTCACGCCCGACCGCATCCACCACCCGACCACCATGGCGCTGATCGCCGCCGGCAAGCCGGTGCTGTGCGAAAAGCCGCTGGCCGAAAACTTCGGCAAGGCGACCGAGATGGCCGATG
>NZ_RZRA01001304.1:0-1138 GCF_003998945.1 Mesorhizobium sp. M7A.F.Ca.CA.003.01.2.1
ATGTGGCAAAGGCCGAGGCAACCGCCGGAGCCCTGCGCGAAAAGCTCGGCATTCTCGTGCATGCCGAGCCCGACGCGGCAAACGCAGTTGTCGGCGCCGACATCATCGTCACCACCACGCCTTCGACCGAGCCGCTGATCAAGGCGGGTTTCGTTTCCGCCGGCCAGCACATCACGGCGATGGGCTCCGACGCCGAGCACAAGAACGAGATCGCGCCGGCAATCCTGCGCATGGCCGACCTCTATGTCGCCGACAGCGCCCGTCAGACGCGGCGGCTGGGTGAGCTGCATCACGCCATCGCGGCGGGCGTGATGGCCGCTGACGAAGAGGTGACCGAACTTGGCCAGATCATCGCCGGTAAACGGCATGGTCGGCGCTCGGCCAGCGACATCACCATCGCCGATCTGACCGGCACCGGCGTTCAGGATACGGCGATAGCTACGTTCGCCCGCGATCGGGCGCGGGTGGCCGGTTCCGGGGCCATTTTCGAAAGCTGATGCTGGCCAAGGCGTGATCCGGAAAAATGGGAACCGGTTTTCCGAAAGATCACGCCCAAACAAGAACGACGGGCCGGTTTCAACGAAGTTGAAACAGGCTCAAGGCCCAACAAACGAGGACCAAGAACAATGCAACCGAACCTGAGATTCTCGCGCGGCGAATATGCGGATCGCCTCGCCAAGACACGCAAAGCCATGGAGGTGAAGGGCGTCGATCTTCTTGTTATCAGCGACCCGTCCAACATGGCCTGGCTGACCGGCTATGACGGCTGGTCGTTCTACGTGCATCAGGCGGTTATCGTGCCGCCATCGGGCGAGCCGGTCTGGTACGGCCGTGGCCAGGACGCCAACGGTGCCAAGCGCACTGCCTATCTCGCGCATGACAACATCGTCGGCTATGCCGATCACTATGTGCAGTCGACCGAGCGCCACCCGATGGATTTTTTGGCCAGCGTGCTTGCGGATCGCGGCTGGGGCAAGCTGACAGTCGGCGTTGAGATGGACAATTACTGGTTCTCGGCCGCCGCCTTCGCATCGCTGCAGAAGCATTTGCCCAATGCCCGCTTTGTCGATGCCACCGCGCTGGTCAACTGGCAGCGCGCGGTGAAGAGCTCGACCGAGATCGACTATATGCGCAAGGC
>NZ_RZRA01001305.1:0-1137 GCF_003998945.1 Mesorhizobium sp. M7A.F.Ca.CA.003.01.2.1
CATCGGCAGCGGGTCGATGTAGAGTTCGACCATCGAGCCGACGGGCGCCGTGAAATAACGGCTGAGGCGGGCGGCGATCTCAAACGGCTTGTCGCCCCCCGCGGGGTGAGCATCATCCCTGCCGGTGGCGTGACCGGCAATCTGGCCGATCAGGACGTTCTCGGCGCCGAGAGCCTCGACGGCCACGACCCGTACGGCAATCTTCTGCCAGTCCGGCTTGTCGGGGCTTTCGTGGAAATCCTCGGCCCGCACGCCCAGAATGACGCGGCGCCCGGCACGCTCGCCATAAGCGTTGCGGTGGCGGGCGGGGACGGCAAGCACGGCACCGCTGTCGGTCAGGACGGAGAGCCCTTCGCCAGGTGCGGCCTGAAGCGTGGCCGGAATGAGGTTCATCGGCGGCGTCGCCAGGAAGCGTGCGACGAAGGTGTTGACCGGGTCGGCATAGACTTCAAGCGGCCGGCCGGCCTGGATCAGGCGACCATCGCGCATGATGCATATGCGATCGCCCATGGTCATCGCCTCGACCTGGTCGTGGGTGACATGGACGATGGTGCGGCCGAGGCGCCGGTGCAGCTTCACGAGTTCGAGCCGCATCTCGGCACGCAGTTGCGCATCGAGATTGGACAGCGGTTCGTCAAGCAGGAAGGCCGCCGGTTCGCGAACGATCGCCCGGCCGAGCGCGACACGCTGCCGCTGGCCACCCGAAAGCGCTGCCGGCTTGCGGCCGAGAAGATTCTGCAGACCGAGCAGGTTAGCGGCGTCTGCAATCTTGGCATCGATGACCGCCGCGTCGGTGCCGCGCATCTTCAGCCCGAAGGCCATATTCTGCCGCACCGACATATGCGGATAGAGCGCGTAGCTCTGGAACACCACGGCGACGTTTCGGTCGCGCGGGGCGACATTGGCGACGCTCTTGCCACCGATGCGGAGATCGCCGGAGGAGATACTCTCCAGACCGGCAATCATCCGCAGCGTCGTCGACTTGCCGCATCCCGACGGACCGAGAAAGATCACGAATTCACCATCGGGAATGGTGAGATCGACCTCATGCACCCCGTAATTGCCATTGCCGTAGAGCTTGGAAACGCGATCGAGCTCGATAGACGCCATAGACTTTCCTCATGAACCCGTCTGACC
>NZ_RZRA01001306.1:0-1137 GCF_003998945.1 Mesorhizobium sp. M7A.F.Ca.CA.003.01.2.1
CCGCCGAACAGATGCGAGAACAGCCGCTGGAAATGGCCGTTGACGACATCGAAGGCGGCAAGCAGCCGCTCGCGGCCTTCGCGGTTGAGGCTCTGGATCGCCTGCCTGAGCTTGCGGATCGCCTCGATGATGTCCTCGCGCTCCGACACGATCGCCTCCAGCCGGTCGGAAAGCTCCTTCTGCTCTTCCTCTGCGCGCAGATTGACGGCGCCCAGCCGTTCGCGCTCGATCTTCAGCCGGTCCAGCTGACGCTCGATCTCGGGCATCTCAGGCATCGGGCTGTCAGCCTCCAGACCGGTATGGCGAATAACCACATGCGGCGGTGTGTTCAGCGTTTCCTGGATGCGCGCCTCGACCTCCAGCCGGCGTTCGTCGGCCGCGGTCAGCCGCTCTTCGGCGCGAACGCGGCTCTCGCGCGCCTCAGCCAGGAACTGGATGGCGCCGGTGGCGGCCTTGTCCAGTTCGGATTGCCGGTTCTCCGCTTCCTGCAGACGGTCGGCCGCCGCCTTGCGCAAGGTTTCGGCCTCGGTGAGCTGCGACAGCAGGGCGCGCCGCTTGGCGTCGATTTCATCGGGCGCATCCGCCAGCCGCTCGCGTTCGGCCTCGGCCTCGGCCTTGCGTTCGCCAAGCGAGGCGATCTGCGTCGAGGCGTTTTCGGCCCGCTCCAGCCAATTGCTGCGTTCGGCGCCAATGGCATCGAGCCGGCGCGCGCGCGCCTCGGCTTCGCGGCGCAGCCCCTCATGCACCGCACGCGCATCGGCAAGCGCGGCGCGGTCGCGGGCGACATTGGCCGAGGACTGTTCGAGCTGCAATTGCAGATCGCCAAGATCGGGCGCGTCCTGCAGCAGCATTTCCGCCTCGGCGAAGGCGGCCGAAATCTCCTCATGGCTGTCGACGATGCGGGCGCGCGCTTCATCGAGTGCTGCGCGCCGGCTCTGCAATTCGCCGCCGGCCCTCTCGGCCTCAGCCAGTGCATTGCGGGCGGCGTCCAGCCGATGCTGTGCGTCACGACCGGCCTGGCGCGTGTTGCGCTCGGCCTCGCTTGCCAGGCGGAGCGCCTGTTCGGCCTCTCCCAGCGCCTCCTCGGCCTGGCGCAGAAGAACCGGCTGGCTGAGCTCGATGCCGAGGCGATACAGG
>NZ_RZRA01001307.1:0-1136 GCF_003998945.1 Mesorhizobium sp. M7A.F.Ca.CA.003.01.2.1
GATCGTGCCGATCGCCATGGAAGAGAAGCTGCGCTTCGCTATCCGTGAAGGCGGCCGCACCGTCGGTGCCGGCATCGTCGTCACCATCAAAGAGTAATTTGGACTTAAACCGATCTGTCGCGGGCGCGGGAGTTGCCCGCGCCGCGCCAGAACAAGGAAGTGACGCATGAACGGACAGAATATCCGCATCCGCCTTAAGGCGTTTGACCACCGCGTGCTCGACGCCTCGACGAAGGAAATCGTGTCGACGGCCAAGCGTACCGGTGCAAACGTCCGCGGCCCCATTCCGCTGCCGACGCGGATCGAAAAGTTCACGGTCAACCGGTCGCCTCACGTCGACAAGAAGAGCCGCGAGCAGTTCGAGATGCGCACGCACAAGCGTCTGCTCGACATCGTCGATCCGACCCCGCAGACGGTCGATGCTTTGATGAAGCTCGATCTGGCCGCCGGCGTCGACGTCGAGATCAAGCTCTAAGGGAATGAGAGCGCGGTAAGGGGCGGTGCCCCTGGCCCGGAACTCTAAAGGAATTGAACCGATGCGTTCAGGTGTGATTGCAAAGAAGGTGGGAATGACCCGCATCTATAACGATGCCGGGGAACATGTTCCCGTCACCGTTCTCCTGATGGAGAACTGCCAGGTCGTGGCCCAGCGCACGCAAGAGAAGAATGGCTACACCGCCGTTCAGCTCGGCGTTGGCCTTGCCAAGGTGAAGAACACGTCGAAGGCGATGCGCGGCCATTTCGCGACCGCTTCCGTCGAGCCGAAGGCGAAGGTCGCCGAGTTCCGCGTCTCCGCCGACAACATGATCGATGTCGGCGCCGAGATCACCGTCGAGCACTTCGTCGCCGGCCAGAAGGTCGATGTGACGGGCACGACGATCGGCAAGGGCTTTCAGGGCGTCATCAAGCGCCACCACATGGGCGGTGGCCGTGCAACGCACGGTAACTCGGTTTCGCACCGTACGCACGGTTCGACCGGCCAGCGCCAGGACCCGGGCAAGGTGTTCAAGGGCAAGCATATGGCTGGCCACATGGGCGACACCCGCGTCACCACGCAGAATGTCGAGATCGTATCGACCGACGCCGACCGCGGCCTGATCCTGATCCGCGGTGCAGTTCCCGGATCGAAGGCCGCC
>NZ_RZRA01001308.1:0-1135 GCF_003998945.1 Mesorhizobium sp. M7A.F.Ca.CA.003.01.2.1
CGCCTGATGCGCGCAAGGCGCAAGCACATGCGCGCCCGCCTCGATCAGCTGCCGGCGCACGGCAAGGATGCGCTGCCAGCCGGCGGGGGTGCCGGGCTCGACGATCAGGAGCGTGTCGCCAGTGAGTTGCCAGAGCCGGTCGATGAGTTTCGGCAGCGATGCCGGCGCGATTTCATCGAGCACATAAGCGCACGTGACCAGATCGGCCGGCTCGATGTCAGCAAGGTCGATGGTGGCATCACCGGCCAGCCATCTGCTCTGGGCGGCAATAGTGTTGCCGGCAAGCGTCTCGCCGACCTTACGCACGGCGGCACTGGCTTCGAACAACACCGCCTGTTCGAGATCGGGCCACAGATCGGTCGCGGCCCAAAGCACCGTGCCAGGGCCGGCGCCGACATCGAGCAAGGTCCTGGGCTGAAAGGCAGGCTTGGCGTCGCTCAGCGCGTCGAGGCTGGCACGGATCGCGGCATAGGTCGCCGGCAGCCGCGTCGCCAGATAGGCCTTCACCGCCAGATCCTCGGCCATGTGCAGACGGCCGTCGCGCAACTCGGCGCGGTAGCGGTCGGACAGCGTCTTTGCCGCTTGCTTGAGTACCGCCAGCGGAACGTTTTCGAGCAGACGCTCGACACCTTGGCGAAGGGAGGCAGGCAACTCCATCTCAAGCGCCCCGCGGGACGAGAAGGATCACCGAAGCACCGGCAATGCAGAGCGCGGCACCGGCAAGATCCCAGCGGTCGGGGCGAACGCCTTCAACCAGCCACAGCCAGCCAAGCGACGCCACGATGTAGATGCCGCCATAGGCGGCGTAGGCGCGACCGGCGGCTGACGTGTCGACCAGCGCCAGCAGGAAGCCGAACAGGGCAAGCGAGGCGAGGCCGGGAAGCAGCCAAAGCGGCGACTTCTCCAGCCGCCACCAGGCCCAGAATGAAAAGCAGCCGGCGATCTCGGCCAGAGCGGCGGCGGCATAGAGGACAAAGGTCATGAAAAAGGTCCCGCGACGGTCACGGGACCTTTTTCAGTGCCGGCGCCGGCAATGGCA
Organism: Mesorhizobium sp. M7A.F.Ca.CA.003.01.2.1; assembly: GCF_003998945.1. Taxonomy (NCBI): domain Bacteria; kingdom Pseudomonadati; phylum Pseudomonadota; class Alphaproteobacteria; order Hyphomicrobiales; family Phyllobacteriaceae; genus Mesorhizobium; species Mesorhizobium sp. M7A.F.Ca.CA.003.01.2.1. Next base: position 1,040 of record NZ_RZRA01001308.1, read on the forward strand.
AGCGGCAATGCTATTCCTGGTCGGCAACCTTGCGGCGGCGAGCCGGCTTGGCGGCCGGGCTCTTTTTGACGGGAGCCGTTTCACGATGCCCCATAT
>NZ_RZRA01001309.1:0-1133 GCF_003998945.1 Mesorhizobium sp. M7A.F.Ca.CA.003.01.2.1
ACCGCAACTTTCGTGCCATCTTCCGATTTCGGTATCCTGGGAGGGGATCATGGCGCGGGGTTGTAAAAAAACGGTGTTGAACCCGGTGGTTGTTTCATTCTCGGTCAACCCTTCTGTGCGTAGCTGTATCGAAACGAAGCAATGCCAGGGGCGTACGGCCGGCAGTCGGACATATCGAACCGATAGTCGGACATATCGAACCAGGCATGATTCTTGCGGACGGGGTTCTGCCACAATCGCCCAGCGCGATGGTTGCAGCACCCGGCGGGAAACAAAGATGCGGATTGCCTGCGTTCATCAGGGTTATGAACTCTATGGTTCTGACCGCAGCTTCGCGGAGAGCGTGGCTGCGCTGCGCGCCGCGTTTCCGTCGGCCGACATCGAGGTGGTCTTGCCGCGCAGCGGGCCGATCGTCCAGATCCTGGAAGCGCATGCCAGCCGGATCGTCTTCGAACCGCTCTGGGTGTTGAGGCGCCAGGCCATTGCGCGCCTTGCGACAGTCGAGATGGCGCGATTGCCGGTTGCCGTGTTCAGGGCGTGGCGGCGCCTCAAGGCCTGCGACCTCGTCTATGTCAACACCTCGATCGTGGCCGACTATGCGCTGGCCGCGCGATTACTGCCCCACAAAGCCGTCTTGCACATCCACGAGATCCCCGAAGGCGCCATGCGCAGGATACTCGTCGGCCTGATGCACTGGAGCCATGCGGATCTGATCTTCAACTCGCGCGCGACGCGAGCCGCTTTCGGCGACCCCAAGGCCGCGCGCGCGCATGTCGTCTACAACGGCGTTGCCGGGCCGGCGGCGGTCGAACCAATGACGTATGACGGCAAGCGACCATTGCGGGTGCTGCTGCTCGGCCGCATCAACCGGATCAAGGGGCAGGAGGTCCTGCTGGAGGCGATCGCCTCGATGCCGGCAGAACTCCAGGCGAGGGTCGAGGTGCGGCTGGTCGGCGGCGCCTTCGAAAGCACCGAGCGCGAGCGTGCGCTTGCCGAACTGGTCGAAACGATGGGGCTTGCCGGGCGCGTCGGAGTCCTGCCTTTCATTCCCGATCCCTCGGAGCATTATCGCTGGGCCGACATCGTCACCGTGCCGTCGCGGCGTCCGGAATCGCTGGGCCGCGTCGCCATCG
>NZ_RZRA01000130.1:0-8173 GCF_003998945.1 Mesorhizobium sp. M7A.F.Ca.CA.003.01.2.1
ACCATCCGCCGCAACACCGACCAGACGCTGCCGGCCAGCCATATCATCGAGATGATCTTCCTGACGCCCGACGGCTTCGAGGGCGGCGGTGTCGACAACATCCTGCGCGTTGCCATGAAGGCTTCGGAGCAGGATGCCGGCAGCCCGCTGATCGGCATTCCGGCCAAGATTGCCGACGGCTTCTTCCTCGTCGCGCTCAACGACACCAAGGCCGACGAAGACGCCAACATGACCTTGTTGCGCGGCCAGGACTGGATCGACGTGCCGGTGGTCTACAAGACCGGACGGCGGGCGTTGCTGACCATGGAAAAGGGCATTCCCGGAGAGAAGGTGTTCGACGAGGCAATCAAGGCCTGGCAGGCCAAGACGGCAGGCTGAGACGCTGTAGCCGCCGTTCAGAAGCCCTGGAACAGCATGTCGAGCGCAGCGACGATGTCGTCGTGGTGCTTGATCAGGTTCAGCCGACTTTCGCCCAATTCGCTGGCAGAAACGGTGGCAACCAGGTGTGTTGCCATAACGAGCTTTCGACCGTTGATCTCAAAAATCGGATGAAGCTTTCGCATCGGCGGTGGCACCATTGCGACCGGCAGAAGCGGCACGACCACCCGCGTCTTGAAATTGTCGAGCAGCTCTGACTGAACGTCGAGCACATAGCTGCCTTCGATGCGACCGGCGAAGACATCATAGCGGGGCATCAGAACTGCCGGTACTCTTCCAGCGGGATGCCATGTTTCTCGATATAGTCGTTCCACGCGTCCATCGTGGCGCGGTTCTCAAGCTTCCACAGTCGCGTTTTTTCGGCAGCCACCGCCTCCGCGATGCCGGCCTCCGCAGCGCGCGAGACATTCACGTCAAGTCCCTTGGCTTCCCTCATGAGGTTCGAATCGATCGACAGATTTGCTGGCTGACGGGTCGCACTCAAGGCAATTTTGCGCATAATAGCCTCCGCAACATGCGCATAATATATGCGCATTTCTGTATGGAGGCAATCAGGCGGTTCTAGCTGCAGGTAGGGGCGCTCGGCCCCTTCGCTATGGCTCCGGGCGTTCGTCGCTTCAATCGACAAATCGTCGTCGATTGATCGGCCTACGGCCGAAACACTCCTCACCCCTCCATCTCCTCGCGCAACATCTCCAGTTCCAGCCATTCTTCCTCGAGCGCGGCCAGCGTCGCGCGCTCCTTGTCGAGGGCGGCGATGGTTTTCTGGAACGAGGCCGGATCGCGCTCGTAATAGGCCGGATCGGCGATGTTGTTCTCCAGCCTCGAGATCGAGGCCATCACAGCTTCGATTTTCTTCGGCAGGGATTCCAGTGCGAATTTCTGCTTGAACGACAGTTTCTTCGCCGGCCCTTTTGGCGCGGCGGCTTCGCTCTTGCCTGACGCGGGCGCCTCGCCATTTTCGGCTCTCGCCCGCGCCTTGCGGTCGTCCAGCTTCGTGCCGCCGCGCTGCGCCAGCATGTCGGAGTAGCCGCCGGCATATTCGATCCAGCGGCCCTCACCATCCGGCGCGATCAGGCTGGTCACGGTGCGGTCGAGGAAATCGCGGTCGTGGCTGACCAGGATGACGGTGCCGGCGAAACCGGCGACCAGTTCCTGCAGCAGTTCCAGCGTCTCCATGTCGAGATCGTTGGTCGGCTCATCGAGCACCAGAAGGTTTGCGGGCCGCGCCAGCACGCGCGCCAGCAAGAGCCGCGCCCGCTCGCCGCCGGACAACTCGCGCACCGGCGTGCGCGCCTGCTCGGGCTTGAACAGGAAATCCTTCATGTAGGAGACCACGTGGCGCTGCTCGCCATTGATGACGAGGTTTTCGCCGCGCCCATCGGTGAGATATTGTGCCAGCGTCTCCTGCGGGTCGACCGCCTCGCGCTTCTGGTCGAGCGTGGCGATCTCCAGATTGGTGCCGAGCCGCACCGAGCCGGCGTCCGGCTTCATCTCGCCGGTCAGCATTTTCAAGAGCGTGGTCTTGCCGGCGCCGTTCGGCCCGACCAGGCCAACGCGATCGCCACGCTGGATGCGGGTCGAAAACGCCTTGACCACGGTGAGATCGCCAAAGCTCTTTTCGATGTTTTTCGCCTCGATCACCAGCTTGCCGGACTCGGTGGCGTCGCTCGCCACCATGATCGCCGACCCTTCGGCCCCGCGATGACCGCGAAAACGCTGACGCATGGTCTGCAACTCGCCGAGCCGGCGCATGTTGCGCTTGCGCCGCGCCGTCACGCCGTAGCGCAGCCAATGCTCTTCGCGAACGATCTGGCGACCGAGCTTGTGCTGCTCGCGTTCTTCTTCCTCCAGAACCAGGTCGCGCCATTCCTCGAAATGGCCGAAGCCCTTGTCCAGCCTGCGGGTCTGGCCGCGATCGAGCCAGACCGTGGCGCGCGACACGCGTTCGAGGAAGCGGCGGTCGTGCGAGATGACGATCAGCGCCGAGGAGGTGCGGATGAGTTCTTCTTCCAGCCATTCGATGACCGAGAGGTCGAGATGGTTGGTCGGCTCATCGAGCAGCAGGATATCGGGCTCCGGCGCCATGACGCGGGCAAGGGCGGCGCGCCTCGCCTCGCCGCCCGACAGGTCGTTCGGACGTTCCTCACCCGACAGGCCGAGATGCTCCATCAGATAGCTGGCGCGGTAGGGATCGTCGGCGGGGCCAAGCCCGGCCTCGACATAGGCGCGGACAGTGGCAAAACCTTCCATGTCGGGCATCTGCGGCAAATAGCGGACGGTCGCCGAAGGCTGGCGGAACACTTCGCCGTCCTGCGGCTCGATCAGGCCGGCGGCGATCTTCAGCAGGGTCGACTTGCCGGACCCGTTGCGGCCGACCAGTGCGATCTTGTCGCCGGCCGAAGCCGTCAAGGCGGCGCCATCGAGCAGCGGCGTGCCGCCGAAGGTCAGTTTTATCCCATCAAGGTTGAGAAGGGGCGGGGCCATGTCAGCTTTCAGGTAAGGGATAGGGATGAGCGAGCAGCATCGCGCGGCCATGGCCGAGCGCGATTTCGAGGCGGCCCCCGGTCTTGTCGGACTTGACCTCGTTGGAAATGGTCAGCGACGAACCGAACGCCACCTTGACGTGAGCGAGCGGCCATTTGGCGCCGGTGACGGTCAGGCCGTCGAGCTCGGAAAAGCCGAGCACCGAAAACAGCGTGCCGTCGGCATAGTCGAAGCCGGCCGTTCCGCGCAGCAGGGGGATGCCTTCCTGAGCGCCGCTGGTCAAAAGCACGTCCGTTCCCGCCTCCGCCAGCCGCAGGGCGAGCGACAGATGCAGAAAAGCGTGGTCGGCGCGCTTGCCGCCAAAGGCGCCGGCCAGCACCAGGCGGGTCGCGCCGCGCTCCAGTGCCGCGGCGACGGCAAGTTCGCCATCGGTCTGGTCCTTTTCCGCCGGGAAGGTCCGGCGCGGCACGGAAGCGAGATCGTCCGGCAGGTTGGCCGGCACCGAATCGAAATCACCCACCCACAGCTCCGGCACGAGACCCAGCAACCGCGCATGACCGATGCCGGCGTCGGCGGCGATGACGCGGGAGCCTTTGACCTGACGGTCGAGCCGTGGCGTACGGATGAGATCGCCGCCAAGCAGGATGGTGAATGTGCTCATATCGTGTGGCCCTTACCAGCCCGGCACGGGAAACGGAAGGCGGCAAACTCCCGCTTGCATGGCGGATCGGCCCGGCCTATGTGTCGAAACGCTCTAACGGGGTGCCGGACGCGATCTTCGCGGACCGGCTGAGAGGCAGTCTCGCCAACCCGCTGAACCTGATCCGGTTTGTACCGGCGGAGGGATTAGACGTTTCGGACAGTCCGACGCCTCAATTCCTTTCAATTCAAACGAAGGAGGCGCCGATGCGCACGCTTTTATACGCTCTTGTTTCAGCAACGGTCGTGGCCTTGTCCGGGCCCGCCTTGGCCAAGGACAAGCTCACCGTCTACACCTATGAGAGTTTCACCGCCGACTGGGGTCCGGGTCCCGTGGTGAAGAAGGAGTTCGAGGCCGAATGCGGCTGCGACGTCGACTTCGTCTCGGTCGCCGATGGCGTCGCGCTGCTCAACCGCGTCAGATTGGAAGGCACATCGACCAAGGCCGATATCGTGCTTGGCCTGGATACCAATCTCACCGCCGATGCCAAGGCGTCAGGCTTGTTCGCGCCGCATGGCGCGGTGACGGATGTCAGTGTGCCGGGCGGCTGGAGCGACGACACGTTTGTCCCCTTCGACTACGGCTATTTCGCTGTCGTCTACGACACGCAGAAGATGAAGACGCCGCCGAAGAGCCTGAAGGAGCTGATCGAAGGCAGTGCCAACGACAAGATCGTCATCCAGGATCCGCGCACCTCGACGCCAGGCCTCGGCCTGCTTCTTTGGGTCAAGTCGGTCTATGGCGACAAGGCACCCGAGGCCTGGGCCAAGCTCAAGGCCAAGGTGCTGACCGTGACGCCGGGCTGGAGCGAGGCCTATGGGCTGTTCACCAAGGGCGAGGCGCCGATGGTGCTGTCCTACACGACGTCGCCAGCCTACCACATGGTCGCCGAGAACACGGAGCGCTACCAGGCGGCCTCCTTCGAGGAGGGCGAGTATCTGCAGATCGAGGTGGCGGGTATCACCACGACAGGAGCCAAGAATCCGCTGGCGGCCAAGTTCATGGCCTTCATGACCGGGCCGAAATTCCAGGATGCCATCCCCGAGACCAACTGGATGTTCCCGGCAGGCAAGACCGACAAGCCGCTCAATCCGGCCTTCGACAAACTGGTCAAGCCGACGAAGACCTTGCTGTTCAGCCCGCAAGAGGTCGCCGCCAACCGCAAGGCCTGGGTCGATGAATGGCTGGCGGCGATGAGCAAATAGGCAGCGCGATGGCGCCGGCGCATTCCACGGATTCCCGCGTCAGTGCCGGCATTGTCGCGCTCGCTGCAATCGCGCTGCTGATCGGCGGCGCGTTTGCCGGCCTGCTTTTCGAGGGCGCCCATGATTTCTCGGGCGCCTGGGCAGCCTTCGATCCCTATCTGCTTCGCGTCATTCGCTTCACGCTCTGGCAAGCGGTCCTGTCGACGCTGCTTTCGGTCATCCCGGGGCTGTTTGTGGCGCGCGCTCTGTCGCGGCATCCACGTTTCTTCGGCCGCGCCTTCATCCTGCAGATCTTCGCCGTGCCGTTGGCGCTGCCGGCCATCGTTGCAGCGCTCGGCATCCTGGCGCTTTATGGCCGTGCCGGCTACTTCGCCGGCGTGCTTGCCGTTATCGGCGGCGGAAGCTGGCCGGGCATCTATGGCCTGTCCGGCATTCTCGTCGCCCATGTCTTCTTCAACCTGCCGCTGGCGACGCGGCTGTTCCTCGAGGCGCTGCAGACCATACCGGCCGACCAATGGCGGCTGGCGAGCCAACTCGGCATGGCGGCCCGGCCGGCGTTCCGGCTGATCGAATGGCCAACGCTGCGCGCCGCACTGCCCGGCGTCGCCGGGCTTGTGTTCATGCTCTGCATCACATCCTTCACGATCGTGCTGACGCTCGGCGGCGGGCCGGCCGCGACGACGCTTGAGGTCGGCATCTACCAGGCGCTGCGCTTCGATTTCGATCCCGCACGGGCCGTTGCACTGACGCTGCTGCAGATCGCCTTGACCTTTATCGTGGTGCTGGCACTGACGCGGCTAGGCGCCAATGTGGTCGGCGACACCAATTTGCCGGTCGCGCAACGCCGCTATCTCTCGGTCAATCGGAGCGAGACCTGGTTGAACGCGCTACTCATCGTCCTGGCGCTGCTGTTCGTTGTCGGGCCGATGGCGGCAACCGTGATGGCCGGATTGAGTGCCGATCTCGCCCGCTTGGCCGGCGAGGCCACTGTCCGGCAGGCAACGCTGACCAGTGCGGCGCTCGCCTTCCTGTCGGCGCTGCTTTCGGTGATGCTGTCGCTGGCGCTGACCATGGCGCGGCGGGCACTGGCGCTGAACCGCCGTGCCGGCGCAAAGACACTGCTCGAACACGCCACCGATACAGGCGCCGGTTTTGTCCTGGTCGTGCCGCCGATCGTCGTCGGCGCCGGCTGGTTCCTGTTGTTGCGCCATGTCGGCGATGTCTTCGCCATCGCTCCGGTCATGGTCGTCACCGTCAACGCGGTGATGGCGATGCCGTTTGCGCTCCGCGCCGTGCGTCCCGCCTATGATGCAGCGAGCGAGCGTCACGAACGGCTCTGTGCACAGCTCGGCATTGCGGGCTGGAACCGGCTGATGCTGGTCGACTGGCCGTCGCTGCGGCGACCGCTCGCCACGGCCTTCGCTTTCGCCATGGCGCTGTCGCTCGGCGATCTCGGTGTCATTGCCTTGTTCGGCAGTGATTCCGTGCAGACATTGCCCTACCTTCTTCTGGCTCGGATGGGCAGCTACCGCACCGAGGATGCCGCCGGCCTCGCACTGCTGCTCGGCCTCGTCTGTCTCGCGTTGATCGTGGCGGCGCACTGGCTGGGAAGGGAGGAGGTCCGTGATGCGTGAAAAGGCGGCCAACGGGCTCGCGAAGGGCGCGCCGGTGCGGCTGGACAAAGTGTCGTTCAGCTATGGCAGCTATGGCGAGGCGCCGCTTGTTTTCGATGTCGAGTTTGCCGCGGCGACGATCACCGCCATCATGGGGCCGAGCGGTTCGGGCAAGTCGACACTGCTCAATCTGGTCGCCGGCTTCGAGACCCCACGGTCGGGCCGCGTGCTGGTCGGCGGTGTCGATGTCAGCGCCGAGCCGGCCTCGGCGCGGCCGGTGTCGATGGTGTTCCAGGAGAACAATCTCTTCGCGCATCTTTCCGTCGAGCAGAATGTCGGGCTCGGCCGCTCGCCATCCCTGCGGCTGACCGAGGCGGACCGCGCTGCGGTCGCCGAGGCGCTTGCGCGCACCGGTCTTGCGGGCAAGGAGAAACGCCTGCCGCGCGAGCTCTCCGGGGGCGAACGCCAGCGCGTCGCCCTGGCCCGCGTGCTGGTGCGCGACCGACCGGTGTTGCTGCTCGACGAGCCCTTCGCTTCGCTCGGACCGGCTTTACGCGACGAGATGCTGGATCTGGTTGCCGCCGTTCATGCCGAACGCGCCATGACAGTGCTGTTCGTCACCCACCAGCCGGAGGATGCACGCCGCATCGGCGAGCATATGGTGTTTGTCGACAATGGGTTGGTCGCCGCCACCGGCAAGGCTGATGATTTCTTCGCCGGGGCTGGTCCGGAGGCGTTCCGGCGCTATATCGGCGCGGGTGCCGGATATTCCACATCACGCGATGTTGCCCGGAAGCGGACATAATTTACGGTCAAACCGGCTCCAGGCGATGTGGCGTTTGCTTGCCATGACCGGGGGAGTGTGGCTAGGTCCGCCCTACCGGTCCGGCACAGGCCGTGATTTGCCTGCAGTATCCGGCGCCCGCCCCTGGGATGGGCCGCGGATACTGCAGCAGTTTGAGATATGGCACGTGAACATTCTGAAGATCGTCCCCGATTTTCAATGTCATGTGCCGGGACCCGAAAGGAAGCCGTTCTGGCGATCGGCGCTAACACATTGGGAATGAAACCGCTGGCGCGCTTTCTCGCGCTGGCCGGCTTTGCCGTGGCGTTGGCAAGCTGCCAGATGTTCACGCCGCCGGAGGTTCAGGAATCCGGCTTCCAGCCTTCCGACAAGCCGATCACGGTGGACAATGTCGGCGCCAACAACAAGCTCGCCGAATTGGCCAGGGCGCAGCATCCGCGCATCCTGGCGACCTATGGCGGCGAATATTCCGATCCCAAGCTCGAGCGCATGGTCGCCAAGGTGGTCGGTAGTTTGACGGTGGTGTCCGCCAACCCGACACAGACCTATCGCATCACCATTTTGAATTCGCCCAATGTCAATGCCTTCGCGCTGCCGGGCGGCTATCTCTACATCACGCGCGGCCTCCTGGCGCTGGCCAATGATTCGGCCGAGCTTGCAGCTGTCATCGCGCATGAGATGGGCCACGTCACCGCCAATCACGGCTTGCAGCGCCAGCAACTCGAGGCAGAGGAAGGCCTGGCGACCAAGGTGGTTTCCGATGTGCTCGGCGACAGCCCGACCGCCAAGGCGGCGTTGATCCGCGGCAAGCTGAGGCTCGCGCAATTCTCGCGCAACCAGGAGCTGGAAGCCGACGCCATCGGCATCAAGTCGATCGGCGAGGCCGGCTACGATCCCTTCGCCGCCCGCCGCTTCCTGCAATCAA
>NZ_RZRA01001310.1:0-1131 GCF_003998945.1 Mesorhizobium sp. M7A.F.Ca.CA.003.01.2.1
GTCAAGGGGGATGCCACCGGTCTCGATTTGGGCGCCGCCCTCTACCGCATCTTTGGTCAGGCGTTGCATGGCCTCGATTCGCCGCGCGTTTGCCATGGGACCCATCTGCGTTGCAGGGTCATCCGGTGGACCGATCCTGATTTTTCGGACCGCCTCCGTCATCCGGAACAGGAATTCCTCATAGCGGGATCGGGCGACAAGAATCCTGCTGGGCGCATTACAACTCTGGCCCGCGCACTCGAATTTGTATTCCGAAATAGCCGGTATCGCCGTTGCCAGGTCGGCATCTTCGCACACAATAACCGGGGAATGTCCACCGAGCTCAAGGATGCAGCGCTGCAGATTATTCGCGGCCAGTGTGGCCAGCTGTTTCCCAACAGCGGTCGACCCCGTGAACGTCAAGACTTTGACAATTGGCGAACTGAGCAGATGCCGTGATATATGCACAGGAACACCGAACACCAGGTTGACCACGCCTTCCGGTATCCCTGCTTGACGCAAAGATTCCACGACATGGACAGCCACGCTTGGCGTCTCTTCGGCCCCTTTGAGGATCACCGGGCAGCCTGCCGCCAGCGCGGGGGCGAGCTTGCGGGCGATGAGAACGGCTGGATAGTTCCACGGCGTAAAGGCAGCGACGACACCGAGGGCCTCCGGGACGATCATCCTGTTCGGACCCAACGGAATCGGGGTCGACAACTCATCGGCATGCCGGCCATTCCATTCCAGCGTTTCGACTGCGCGCGCGTACTCTCCTGTTGCTTCGGCAATCGTCTTTCCCTGTTCGGACGACAGGTCCCTGGCTGCGGCGCCAGCTTTCTCAGCCAGATTGCTGGCGGCAGAGACGAGGATCTCGCCACGCTCTTTGGCGGGGCGTGAGGACCACGCCTTGCGGCTGCGTTCTGCCGAAGCAAGAGCTTCATCCAAGTCTGGAACCGTAGCCGAGGCCACTGAGGCAAATACCTTCTCCGTCGCCGGGTTGATCACCGGCAAAGTGGCTCGGCTACCACCGGCTCGCCATTTGCCATTAATGAAGAGCTCGTAGCTCCTGGCGTGGGACATCGCGGGCTCCACTTGTGATTCTGGCCATGCGAGCGCCGTTTCAATTTTCGAAGCCGCTGAGCTCGCTTG
>NZ_RZRA01001311.1:0-1131 GCF_003998945.1 Mesorhizobium sp. M7A.F.Ca.CA.003.01.2.1
GATATAGGCCAAGCCGAATTCCGGATAATCATCCACCCATTGACATCACTATTCGGAAACTGCGAACAAAGAGCATGGATCGGCTGGACACGATGCGGCTCTTTGTTCGCGTTCTGGAGCGGCGCAGCTTCACCGCTGCGGCGGCCGATCTCGGCCTGCCGCGCTCAACCGCGACGGAAGCCATCCGGCGGCTGGAGGAGCATCTCGGCGCGCGGCTGCTGGAACGAACGACGCGGCAGGTGAACGCCACCCAGGATGGTGAAGCCTACTATCGGCGCTGCCTGTCGATCCTGGCCGAGATCGAGGATGCCGAGGCCGCCTTCCGCAACGCCGAGCCTTTCGGCCTGCTGCGCATCGACGCCAGCACGCTGCTCACCCGCACATTCCTGTTGCCGCGCCTGCCGGAGTTTCTCGACCGCTATCCCCGCATCGACCTGCAGATCGGCCAGAGCGACCGGCTGGTCGATCTCGTGCGTGAAGGCGTGGACTGCGTGATCCGCGTCGGCGAGCCGCCCGACAGCGGCATGATCATGCGGCGGCTCGCGATGATCCGCGAGATCACCTGCGCCAGCCCCGCCTATCTCGAGCGCCACGGCACGCCCGCCTCCCCCGATGCGCTCGACGGTCACCAGGCGGTGGGCTTTGTCTCGTCGCGCACCGGAGAGACCCTTCCGTTCGAATTCACTGTCGCCGGCAATATCCGTGAGGTGCGGCTGCCCGGCCGCGTCGCCGCCAACAATTCCGATACCGCCGCCGACCTGGCGCGGCTTGGCCTCGGCCTCATCCAGGCGCCGCGCTATCGCTTCGACAAAGACCTGGCCGAAGGGACGCTGGTCGAAGTGCTGGCCGATTATCCGCCATCGCCGACGCCGCTGTCGGCGCTCTACCCGCAGAACAGACAGCTCTCGCCGCGCCTTCGCGTCTTCCTCGACTGGGCCTCACGCATCTTCGCCGAGGCAAACCTGTAGGCTGCAAAACGCGCCACTCGCGATCAACTCGGTTTTGCAAACCCGGCCAGGGACGCATAGCCGCGTACCACGCTCTTGCGTTCTTCGCGCGAAGCGACGGCGTCGATGTCATCAAACCCATGCGGCGCCCGGGCCTCGACCATGTCTATGACCGCTTCCGGCC
>NZ_RZRA01001312.1:0-1130 GCF_003998945.1 Mesorhizobium sp. M7A.F.Ca.CA.003.01.2.1
CTCGACATGTCGGCGCTGAAGGCGGTGGTGCTCGACGAGGCCGACGAGATGCTCGATCTCGGCTTTCGCGAAGACCTCGAATTCATCCTCGACGCCGCTCCGGCCGAACGCCGGACGCTGATGTTCTCGGCCACGGTGCCGCGCTCGATCGCCACGCTCGCCCAGGGCTATCAGCGCGATGCGGTGCGCATTTCGGCCGCCGGCGAGGAGAAGCAGCATCTCGACATCGAATATCGGGCGCTGAGCGTCGCCCAGCCCGACCGCGAGAACGCCATCATCAATGTGCTGCGCTATTACGAAGCCAAGAACGCGCTGGTGTTCTGCAACACGCGTGCCGCCGTCAATCATCTGACCGCGCGCTTCAACAACCGCAACTTCTCCGTCGTCGCCCTGTCGGGCGAGCTCAGCCAGAATGAGCGCAGCCATGCGCTGCAAGCGATGCGGGACGGCCGCGCAAAAGTCTGTATCGCCACCGATGTCGCGGCGCGCGGCATCGACCTGCCCAATCTTGAGCTGGTCATCCACGCCGATTTGCCGACCAACCCGGAAACGCTGCTGCACCGCAGCGGCCGCACCGGCCGCGCCGGGCGCAAGGGCGTCAGCGCGCTGATCGTGCCCAACAGCGCCCGCAAGCGCACCGAACGGCTGTTGCAGAACGCCGGCCTCAAGGCGACATGGGCGAGCCCGCCCTCGGCCGACGACGTGATGCGGCGCGACGACGAGCGCATCCTTGCCGATCCGGCTTTCGATGAGCCGGTGAAGGAGGACGAGCGCTCCTTCATCGACGCGCTGCTCGCCAGGCATGGCGCCGAACAGGTGGCCGCTGCCTTCGTGCGCCAGTGCCGCGCCAGCCGCTCGGCCCCCGAGGACCTCATGGAGATCGCGCCCTTCACGCCGTCGCGTGAAAGACCGGCGGGCGAAGGTTTCGCGCGCCGCGACGAGGCGCCCAGCCGCCGCGACGATTTCGGCGACAGCGTCTGGTTCTCGCTGTCGATCGGGCGCCGGCAGAATGCCGAGCCGCGCTGGCTCATCCCGATGCTATGCCGCACCGGCAGCATCTCGAAGCGAGAGATCGGCGCCATCAAGATGCAGCCGGAAGAGACCTACGTGCAGATCGCAGCGGATTGGGC
>NZ_RZRA01001313.1:0-1127 GCF_003998945.1 Mesorhizobium sp. M7A.F.Ca.CA.003.01.2.1
TCCTGGCGCTGCTGGCGCTGGTGCTTTTCGGCGGCGAGGTGATCCGCTCGTTCACCATGGCCATGCTGTTCGGCGTCATCTTCGGCACCTATTCGTCGATCTTCATCGCCGCCCCGCTGCTGATCCTGTTCAAACTGCGGCCGCAGGCTACGGCCGACGAGGAGAAGCCGGTCAATGGCGGCAAGGCGGTCGCGACCTGACGCGCGCCCCCGAAGAGGTTTAACGGTGACCAGCAAAGGCATCGTCATCCGCGAGGCGCATTTCCCGGGCCGCGCGCCGATCGAAGCCTACGGCAATGGCGGATTCCGCTTTGCCGACATGTCGCATCGCGGTTCGCTGCTCTGTCTGCCATCCGGCATCCATGGCTGGGAGCCGGTGGACCCCTTGGCGCTGACGGTGGCGGATTTTGACAGGCTGCTGTCCGAGGCCGACAAGATCGAGATCCTGCTGGTCGGCATGGGCAGGGATCTTCGGCCGTTGCCCGCTGCATTGCGGGCCGCGCTGAAGGCCGCCGGCGTTGCATCCGACCCGATGTCGACGGGGGCCGCGGTGCGGACCTACAATGTCCTTCTGGCGGAAGAGCGCGCCGTGGCCGCCGCGCTCATTGCCGTCGATTGACATGTCTCGAAGCGCTGAAATCGTCATGGACGCGGTGCGCGCCGCCGATCATGATCGCTATCTGACCGCGCTCTACGCGCCGGACGGCAAGCGCGACGCGCTGTTTTCGCTCTACGCCTTCAACGCGGAGATATCAGGTATTCGCGATCGCATCCATGAGGCGCTACCGGGCGAGGTGCGGCTGCAATGGTGGCGCGATGTCATTGCCGCCGGCGGCGAGGCCGGCGCCGGCCATCCCACTGCCGAAGCCGTGAACGCTACGATAGCGACATTCGGCCTGCCGAAGCCGGCCTTCGAGAACATGCTCGATGCGCGCATCTTCGACCTCTACGACGACCCGATGCCGTCGCGCACCGATCTGGAAGGCTATTGCGGCGAGACGGCCGCAGCGCTCATCCAGCTTGCGGCGATGGTGCTCGATCCCGTCGAGGCGCCGCGCTTTGCCGAACTGGCGGGCAGGGCAGGCTGCGCACAGGCGATGACCGGCCTGCTGCTGCTGTTGCCGCTGC
>NZ_RZRA01001314.1:0-1122 GCF_003998945.1 Mesorhizobium sp. M7A.F.Ca.CA.003.01.2.1
TTCAAGACGAGGTGACGGCCAAGATCGTGGAAGCGCTGCTTGGCCGGCTGCGCGCGCCGCCGCCGCGCAATCGGCCGCGAAATCTGGAGGCCTACGACCTCTGCGTGCGGGCGCGAAAGCTGATCGACGACTCGCCGCAGATGGCGCAGGAAGCGCATCTGATGCTGACGCGCGCGGTGTCGCTCGATCCTGATTATGCCGAGCCCTATCGTTGGCTTGCCATGAACCACTGGATGGGACAGGTGCATTGGGGCGGACCAACCGAGGCTGCCCGCAGCGTTGCCCTGGAGCTGGCGCGCAAGGCGGTGGCGATCGATCCCAACGATGCCGGCTGTCGCTGGATCCTGGCTTATCTGCTTGCCTATGAGCGCAGCTTCACTGAAGCGGATGCGGAATTCGCCAAAGCGATCGAGCTCGACCCGAACGAGGCCGACACCTGGGCGGCATTGTCCGACATCGCGGTCCTGGCCGGACGGGTCGAAGAGGGCCTCGAGCACATCGGCAAGGCGTTCCGGCTGAACCCGTTTCCGGCGAGCTGGTACTATCTGACGCTCGGCCAGGCGCAATATGCGGCGCGCGACTACCAAGCCGCTATCGAGACGTTGCGCCGTGACGAGACCTATCGCACAAGCTCACGCCGTTTCCTGGCGGCAAGCATGGCCCAACTCGGCCGGCTCGACGAGGCGCGCGCAGAGGCTGAACTGTTCCTCGTCGGCAACCCGCATTTCACAACCCATCACTGGGCGACGACCGAGCCATTCCGCGACGCCGCTACGCTCGAGCATTTCGTCGATGGTTTTCGCAAGGCCGGTCTTCCGGAGTGACGCGCCGGCATCCGGCCCGCCCGCAGCAAAGGCGACGTGGTGCGCTAACCCAGTCTAGACGTCGGTATGATCTCGGTGGCGCGACACCTTCTCGCGGTTGCCGCAGGTGCGCATGCTGCACCAGCGCCGCTTGCCGCCTCGCGACGTATCGAGGAAAAGCCAGCCACAGCGAGGGCAGGAATGCAGCCTGTCGCGCGGCAGGGTGAAGAACGCTTCGATGGACAGCATGGCCAGCAACGCGGTGACGGCGTCCGGATCGCGCCACCGGCCAAGGGCAAGCTCCGGCCTGGTGCCATCC
>NZ_RZRA01001315.1:0-1120 GCF_003998945.1 Mesorhizobium sp. M7A.F.Ca.CA.003.01.2.1
GCGCTGAAGGCGAGGGGAACGATCCGCCACGTGCTTGCCCGTCACGTCGAGGGCGCCTCGCACATGGCGGAAGGCTTTACCCGGGCCAAGGCAGGCAATATCGGCCTGTGCATCGGCACTTCGGGTCCGGCCGGCACCGAC
Organism: Mesorhizobium sp. M7A.F.Ca.CA.003.01.2.1; assembly: GCF_003998945.1. Lineage (NCBI taxonomy): Bacteria > Pseudomonadati > Pseudomonadota > Alphaproteobacteria > Hyphomicrobiales > Phyllobacteriaceae > Mesorhizobium > Mesorhizobium sp. M7A.F.Ca.CA.003.01.2.1. The sequence goes on from NZ_RZRA01001315.1 coordinate 142, forward strand.
ATGATCACCGGGCTCTATTCGGCCGCTGCGGATTCCATTCCGATCCTGTGCATCACCGGCCAGGCGCCGCGGGCGCGGCTGAACAAGGAGGATTTCCAGGCCGTCGACATATCAGCCATTGCCGCGCCGGTCGCCAAATGGGCGGTCACGGTCATGGAGCCCTATCTCGTCCCCATGGCGCTGCAGAAGGCCTTTCACCTGATGCGCTCGTCGCGGCCGGGTCCGGTGCTGATCGACCTGCCGGTCGACGTCCAGCTGGCCGAGATCGAATTCGACATCGATGCCTATGAGCCGTTGACGCCGTTCAAGCCGGCCATGACGCGCGCCCAGGCCGAAAAGGCGTTGACGATGCTCAACGCCGCCGAAAAGCCGCTGATCGTCGCCGGCGGCGGCATCATAAACGCCGATGCGTCGGATTTGCTGATCGAATTCGCCGAGATTTCAGGCGTGCCGGTCATCCCGACCTTGATGGGCTGGGGCGCGATCCCCGACGACCACCGGCTGATGGCCGGCATGTGCGGGCTGCAGACCTCGCACCGCTATGGCAATGCGACGATGCTGGAAGCCGATTTCGTCTTCGGCATCGGCAACCGCTGGGCCAACCGTCACACCGGCTCCGTCGATGTCTATACCAAGGGCAAAAAATTCATCCATGTCGACATCGAGCCGACGCAGATCGGCCGTGTCTTCGCGCCGGATCTCGGCGTCGTTTCGGATGCTGGTGCTGCGCTGAAGATGCTGCTCGACGTCGCCACCGAGTGGAAGACGGCAGGCAGACTGCGCGACTGGTCCGGCTGGGCGAAGGAATGCCAGGCTCGCAAGAAGACGATGAAGCGCAAGACGCATTTCGACCAGGTGCCGCTGAAGCCGCAGCGTGTCTATGAGGAGATGAACAAGGCGTTCGGCCGCGACGTCACCTATGTCACCACGATCGGCCTGTCGCAGATCGCCGGGGCGCAGTTCCTGCATGTCTACAAGC
>NZ_RZRA01001316.1:0-1119 GCF_003998945.1 Mesorhizobium sp. M7A.F.Ca.CA.003.01.2.1
CAATGAGGAACTGGCGCAGGCACAGATGCTGGCCGAGGAGGCCAATCTCGGCAAGACGCGCTTCCTCGCCGCCGCCGGCCACGACATCCTGCAGCCGCTGAACGCCGCCCGGCTCTATTGCTCCTCGCTGATCGAGAAGGCCGGCAAGGGACCTGCCGGCAAGGCGGCCGTGAACATCGAATCCTCGCTGGAATCCGTCGAGACCATTCTCGGCGCCGTGCTCGACATCTCCCGCCTCGATGCCGGCGCGATGAAGCCGGATGACACCGCCTTCAACCTCGACGGATTGCTGCGCCAGATCGGCAACGACTTCCGGCCGCTGGCCGCCGAAAAGAAGCTCGAGCTGACCATCATGCCGTCATCGCTGACGGTGACGACGGACCGCAATTTGCTGCGCCGCCTGATCCAGAATCTCGTCTCCAACGCCATCAAATACACGCGCCGCGGCCGCGTGCTGGTTGGCGTCAGGCGGCGCGGCGAATTGGCCGAGATCCAGGTGATCGACACCGGCATCGGCATCGCCGGCGACAAGCTGAACACCGTCTTTCGCGAATTCACCCGGCTCGACGAGGGCGCGCGCGAGGCCGAGGGCCTCGGTCTCGGCCTCTCCATCGTCGACCGCATCGCCCGGGTGTTGCGCCTGGAGATCCGCATCTTTTCCAGTCCGGGCAAGGGCACGCGATTCTCCGTTATCCTGCCCGTCGCGGCCGTGCAGGCACGACGCGAGATCGAAGCCAGGGCTCCCGCCCGCGCGACAGCCTCGCTGGCCGGTCTGCACGTGCTGTGCATCGACAACGACGCCCGCATCCTCGAAGGCATGCGGCTCCTGCTCGAAGGCTGGGGTTGCAACGTCGACACCGCGTCCGGTTCAAAGGATCTGGAGACCGCGAAGATACATCGCCCGGACATCGTCCTTGCCGACTACCATCTCGACGGCGAAACCGGCCTCGAACTCGTCGTCAGGCTGCGTGCGATCCATGGCGACACCCTGCCGGCCGTGCTGGTCACCGCCGACCGCTCCAACGAGGTGCGCACGACCGCCGGCGGGCTCGAGATTGCGGTGATCAACAAACCGCTCAAACCAGCGGTACTGCGCTCGATGATGGCCAGGGTCAGGCC
>NZ_RZRA01001317.1:0-1119 GCF_003998945.1 Mesorhizobium sp. M7A.F.Ca.CA.003.01.2.1
GTCCAAGACCGTAGCGACCAAGACGGGGGCGAAAATCGAACCGAAACCTGCTGCGGCCAAGAAGCCGGCGGCCAAGAAGACGGCTGGAGCCGCCAAGTGAGCGTTTCGGACACCGAAAAGGACGAGATCGAGAAATCGTCGGCGCCGCTGATGGAGCATCTGATCGAGCTGCGCCGGCGGCTGATCTGGTCGCTGGGCGGTTTCTTCGTTGCCTTCCTGGTCTGTTTCTTCTTCGCCAAGAAGCTGTTCAACCTTCTGGTCGTCCCGTTCAAATGGGCGACGCAGTGGGCAGGCCTCGATCCGCACAAGGTCGAGCTGATCTACACGGCGCCGCAGGAATTCTTCTTCACGCAGGTCAAGCTCGCCATGTTCGGCGGCATGGTGATCGCCTTTCCGCTGATCGCCACGCAGATCTACAAATTCATCGCGCCCGGCCTCTACAAGAACGAGCGCAACGCCTTCCTGCCGTTCCTGATCGCGTCGCCAATCCTGTTCCTGATGGGTGCGTCGCTGGTCTATTTCTTCTTCACGCCGATGGTGATGTGGTTCTTCCTCGCCATGCAGCAGGCCGGCACCGACGATCAGGTGCAGATTTCACTGCTGCCAAAGGTGTCGGAATATCTCAGCCTGATCATGACGCTGATCTTCTCCTTCGGCCTGGTGTTCCAACTGCCGGTGGTGACCAGCCTGATGACACGCGTCGGCATGCTGTCGTCCAAGGGGCTGGCCGAGAAGCGCAAATGGGCGATCGTCATCGCCTTCGTCGTCGCGGCGGTGCTGACGCCGCCCGATCCGATGAGCCAGATCGGCCTCGCCATTCCGACCATCCTTCTCTACGAGGTCTCCATCTGGGCTGCCCGGCTGATCGAGCGCGATCAGGAAAAGCAGCGCGTGGCACGCGAGAAGCAGGACGCGGCGGAAGAGGTCGCCGAGAAGAAGCCGGCGGACGCGTCCTCCACCTGAACGGCGCCGCCGCGTCTGGCCAGTCTCGATAGGAATTTTTTCTTGACCTGGTGAGGGCAGCTATGCTATGATTCTCGGTATGGTGCTGACTTGCGCCAGCGACCCGCCGTAGAGGCGGGGTTTTTTTTTTTAGGTCTCCCCCCCCCTCAGCCCGAA
>NZ_RZRA01001318.1:0-1117 GCF_003998945.1 Mesorhizobium sp. M7A.F.Ca.CA.003.01.2.1
TTCGTGGCCGTCGCGCCTCAGGCGCCGGCCCATGTTGGCGCCCCTCCGGCCCAGTCCCATCATTCCGATCTGCATGGTTTCGTCCCTGTTTTCTAGGAGATTTGCGGGGTTATCGAGGGAAGGTCTGCTGGCTGTCCTGGTCGCCTGAGATGACGGAGAAGTCGACATTCTCCCAATCGCCGGCCCCGGGCCAGAAAAAAGTGAAGGTCAGCGTGCTTCCCTTGGGAAGGCCAGAGACGGGCAGATCGGCAAGATGGATGCCGAAATCGTTTTCTACCGTCTGGCTGTCGTGGGCGGTCGCCCAGTTGTCGGTGCTCCAATGGACTGTAGCCGGGGCCAACAGTTCGAAGCGCAGCGTCTTGCCGGCCGGGACCGTGCGGATCTTGTTGTTGAACCGCCATGTTCTGAACGGCGATACGGTCTTGTCCTCGATATAGCGCTTGACGCCTTGCGGGGGCATGTCGAAGACCGCGCCGTCGCGCAGCGAGCGCAACAGCTTGATATGCTCCGAATGCGCCCAGACCAGCGGCATGGCGCTGCCCGAGGGGCGGCCGTGCAGCAGTTCGCGCTCCGGCCTATCGGCGCCGTCCCAGACCTGCTCCGGCAACAGGCCGCCCGGTCCGGCCGAGCCTTCCAGCGCTGCCAGCAGGCTGGCTGCCTTTTCCCTGCGCCCGGCCGCCAGCTCATAGTGGGCGCGTTCGCCGGCCAGCAGCGGCCAGGGGCGACCCTGGCCGGTGCCGTCGAAAGGTGCGCCATCTTCATGCTCGCCATAGCCGTCGCCGTTGTAGCGGTACCAGAGCGGCCCTTGCGGCAGATCGCAGCGCAATTGCGCGTCGATGACCTTGACCGTGTCTGTCATGCGCGGGTCGTCGGCCGCCCGCAGACCGAAGCGGACAAGTGCAAGCGCATCCGGACTGACGATTTGCTCGGCCGGCCGGTCGGTGTCGCCGGGCGGCCGGTTCTTGATCGGGACATAGCCGTCCTTCGGCGAACCGGCCGAGGCGCTGTCGGGCGGCGCGATGCGGACATAGTAGCCGTCGACGCCGACTTGACCGCAGATCGCCGTGCCGGTGACGTAGGTCCAGCGCTCGACCTGGTCGTTCCAGACGTCTGATGT
>NZ_RZRA01001319.1:0-1117 GCF_003998945.1 Mesorhizobium sp. M7A.F.Ca.CA.003.01.2.1
GTCGGCCGCCAGCGCTTCAGGCCGGCGATGGTGGCGACGGTCAACACCGCCACGAAGGTCGCCGCCGGGTTGATGGTGCCGGCCGCCTCGCCGACCGCGATCAGCTTCGGCACCAGCGGTCCGGGCTCCTTGCCGGCAAGCTTCAGCCCGAACAGTTCGACGATCTGTCCGGAAAAGATGATGACGGCGATGCCGGCGGTGAAGCCGACCGTCACCGGATAGGGAATGAACTTGATGTAGGTGCCGAGACGGAGATAGCCGATGGCGAGCAGGAAGACCCCTGCCATCATCGTTGCCAGCAGCAGCCCGTCAATACCGACCCGGGCAACCGTCGCGGCCACCAGCACGATGAAGGCGCCGGCCGGGCCGCCGATCTGGAAGCGGCTGCCGCCGAGCGCCGAAATGATGAAGCCGCCGACGATCGAGGTGTAGAGGCCGCGCTCGGGCGTGACTCCCGAGGCGATCGCGATGGCCATCGACAAGGGCAGCGCGACAATGGCCACCGTCAGCCCGGCAATGGCGTCCGCCTTGGCGTCGGCGAAGGTGTAGCCCTCGCGCCAGACCGTCACGAGCTTTGGCGTGAACAATTCGGGAAATGTCGGCTTTGCCGACTGGTGGGCCGACCTTTGGGCCGATCTGGGGGCCGGTTCATGCCCTGCCCGCTGCGTCTGATCCATGGACTGCCTTTCGCACCCTGAAAGGCGGCGGGATCGTCGGCAGGGCTGTCGGCGGTCGCCGTCGCGACTTTATGCCGGCTCAGCCTTGGGATCCGGCGGCACGGCAGACTTGAGGCGCACGCCCCGGCCGCCGCGCTCGCTGGCCTGATTCTCGCCGATCAGCTCCACCCCGGCCTCGTCGAGGGCCTGGATGACCTTCATCAGCGTGTCGACCACGCCCCTGACCACGCCATCGCTCGCCTCCATGCGCTGGATAGTCGGAAGCGAAACGCCGGCGCGCTCGGCGAGCGTCTTCTGATCGATGCCGGCCAGCGCCCTTGCGGCGCGCATCTGCGCGGCAGTGATCATCGGCCGGAATCCCCGTCTGAGTCTGCAGGAGTAAGGTATAATATCATCATTCTGATGTTTCAAGCATTAGGATGAATGTTTGAGACGTAAGT
>NZ_RZRA01000131.1:0-8170 GCF_003998945.1 Mesorhizobium sp. M7A.F.Ca.CA.003.01.2.1
CGATCATCTTGAGCCCCTGCTTGAAGCCGGCATCGACATCGAAATGCTTGATGCCGCGCAACTGAAGGAGCTCGGCATGACCGCGCTTCTTGCTGTCGGATCGGGCTCGGCGCGCCCGCCGCGGGTCGCTGTCCTGCGCTACCGGGGCAAGGGTGCTCCCGCCCAACCACTCGCTTTCGTCGGCAAGGGCGTCTGCTTCGATTCGGGCGGCCTCTGCATCAAGGGCGGAGCGCAGATGTTCGACATGAAAGCCGACATGGGCGGAGCGGCCGCTGTGGTCGGCCTGCTGATCGCACTCGCCCGGCAAGGCAGCCCGGTACACGTTGTCGGTGTTCTCGGCATTGCGGAGAACATGCCATCCGGCACGGCGCTCAAACCGCGCGACATCATCACGACGGCGTCCGGACAGACAGTGGAAGTGTTCGACACGGATGCGGAGGGACGCCTGCTTCTGGCCGACTGCCTCCACTATGCAGCCACGCGCTTCAACCCTTTAGTGATCGTCGATCTGGCAACGCTGACCTATTCGGTGACGCGTGGGTTGGGGTCGATATTCGCCGGCCTGTTCAGCACCGACGATGCCATCGCGTCACAGATGATCGCGGCCGGAGAAACGGTCGGCGAGCGGTTCTGGCGGCTGCCGCTCGATCGGGCCTACGACGAGGGCCTGCAATCGCCGTTCGCGGACCTGCGGCATCATGCCAAGGATATGGAAGATGGCGATGCTCCCTATGCCGCAGCCTTCCTGCGCCATTTCACGGAAGATCGCCCCTGGGTGCATCTCGACATCGCCAGCAAGGAACTGACCGACACCGATCGGCCGCTCGGCAGGCAAGGTGCCACGGCATTTGGCGTGCAGATGCTGGAAGAGTGGGTGCAGGTCACCCGTAACATGAGTTAGGCGCCTGCCGCCGCGGACGATAAAAGTACCTTCAATCGCACTGGGAATTGGGATGTCATCTGAGATCATCGGCATGGAAGGACGGGCCGCTTTTGGCGCCTACGAGACCTGGTATCGGGTCAGTGGCGAACTCGGCGGCGAAAAGGCGCCTGTGGTGATCCTGCATGGCGGCCCGGGCGTCGCTCACAACTATGTCGATGCCTACAAGCTTCTTGCGCGAAGGGATCGCGCCGTCATCCACTACGACCAGTTGGGCTGCGGCAATTCCACCTTGCTGCCTGAGAAAGGCGCCGATTTCTGGACACCTGGGCTGTTCATCGACGAGCTTGAAAACCTCGTCGACCACCTCGGCATTCGGACAGGCTTCCACGTGCTCGGCCAGAGCTGGGGCGGTATGCTGGGCGCCGAATATGCCGTGACGCGGCCGCAAGGCCTGAAATCGCTGACCATAGCCAACTCACCGGCGTCCATGAAACTGTGGGTCGAAGAGGCCAACCGGTTGCGTGCGGATCTGCCCGCGGATGTGCAGGAGACCCTGACCCGACACGAACAGGCCGGCACGACGGACGATGCGGCTTACCAGGCTGCGACGATGGTGTTCTACGAGCGGCATGTCTGCCGGGTCGTGCCTTTCCCGCCCGAAGTCACGGAAAGTTTCGCCCAGGTCGTGCGCAATCCGACCGTCTATAATCTGATGAATGGGCCAAACGAGTTCCATGTCATCGGAACGCTGAGGAACTGGAGCATCGTCGAGCGCCTGCCGGCCATCGATGTTCCCACACTGATCATCTCCGGACGTCACGACGAGGCCACGCCCGCGACCGTGCAGCCCTACAAGGACGGCATCAAGGGGTCTCGCTGGGAGATATTCGAGCATTCCAGCCACATGCCGCATGTCGAAGAGCAAGATGCGTGCATGCGGGTGGTGGGAGACTTCCTGGACCACAACGATAACTGAAAAAAGGGGAATCAAGACATGAAGAAACTGCTTCTGGCGGCAACAGCCGCGGCATTGCTGGCCGGTACATGGCTGGCCCCGGCACAGGCCGAATATCTCAAGGAGCACCGAGGCGGCACCATCCGCCTGCTGGCCCGCTCCGCGGCCGGAACGCTCGATCCGCACATCAATTACACGGACCAGGGCTGGCAGATGTACCAGCCGATCTATGACGGCCTGGTGGCCTTCCGCAAGGCCGAGGGCATGGACGGTTTCACCATCGTCCCCGATCTGGCCGAGGCCCTGCCGCAGGTCAGCAATGACGGCAAGACCTTCACCTTCAAGCTGCGCAAGGGCATCAAGTTCTCCAGCGGCCAGGATCTTGGCGTGAAGGACGTCGTCGCTTCTTTCCAGCGCATCTTCAAGGTTTCCGGACCCACCTCCGGCACGTTCTATGCCGGCATCGTCGGGGCGGACAAATGCCTGGCCGACACCAAGAGCTGCACGCTGGAAGGCGGCGTTGTCGGCGACGAAGCGGCCGGCACCATCACCATCAACATCACCAAGCCGGATGCCGAGCTGCTCTACAAGCTTGCCTTGCCGCATGCCGTGGTCCTGCCGGCGGACACGCCCGCTGAAGACATGGGTTCCAAGCCCATTCCCAGCACCGGCGCGTACATGATCTCCGCCTTCGACCCGAACAAGGGCATGACGGTTTCCCGCAACCCCAATTTCAAGCAGTGGAGCGAAGAAGCCCAGCCGGACGGCTATCCGGATGTCGTCCAATATGATTTCGGCCTGTCCGAAGAGGCAGCCGTCACCGCGATCCAGAACGGCGAAGCGGACTGGATGTTCGACGCTCTGCCGAGCGACCGCCTGGGCGAACTGGGCAGCAAGTCCATGGACCAGCTGCACATCTCGCCGCTTTCGGCTTGGTGGTACGCGCCGCTGAACAACCGTCTCGCACCCTTCGACAACGAAAAAGCCCGCCAGGCCGTTGCCTATGCGATCGATCGCAACACGCTGGTCAAGCTGTTCGGCGGCAAGGTGCTGGCCTCGCCGGTCTGCCAGGTCCTGCCTCCGGACTTCCCCGGGCATGAAGACTATTGTCCCTTCACCAAGAACCCGGGCGCCAAATGGTCGGCTCCTGATCTCGACAAGGCAAAGCAGCTCGTTGAGGACTCCGGCACCAAGGGCCAGAAGGTGACGATCATCGTCGAGGACACCGCCATTTCGCGCTCCATCGGCGTCTATCTGCAGAGCGTGCTGACCAGCATCGGCTATGTCGCCGACGTCAAGCCGATCTCGTCGAACATCCAGTTCACCTACATCCAGAACACCAACAACAAGGTGCAGATGTCCGTCACCCAGTGGTACAAGGACTATCCGGCGGCTTCGGACTTCCTGAACATCCTGTTCAGCTGCGCCTCCTTCCGCGAAGGTTCGGACGCCTCGATCAACATCGCCGGCTTCTGCGACAAGGAAATCGACGCCAAGATGCAAAAGGCATTGGACCTCGGCGTCACCGATCAGAAAGCCGCCGATAAAATGTGGGCTGAAATCGACAGGCAAGTCACCGACAAGGCACCTGCGGTCGGCCTCTTTACGCCGAAGCGGCTAGACTTCGTCAGCAAACGTCTTGGCAATTTCAAGTTCAACAGGCAGTTCAACTGGATGATCACCCAATCCTGGGTACAATAATGGCCTGGGTGCAGTAACGAACCGCGGAGGGGCACGTCCGTGTCGAACGTAGCTGTCGCCGCGCCGCGCAAGACGCGAGGGCCCTGGGCCGTCGCGTTTGCGAAGCTGGCAAGGGACAGGGCCGCCATGGCGTCGCTGGCCGTGTTCCTCCTCATCGTCCTTGCCTGCCTCAGTGCGCCTCTTTATGCGAAATGGGCAGGCGTGGACCCCTTCGCCTCGACGCTCGACGCCGTCATCCAGATCGACGGTGCCGACGTTCCGGTGATGGAACAATCGACGGAGGGGCTCGGGCTTGGCTACACACCGCTCGGCCCGACCTGGCGGCTGGGCAATTATTTCCTCGGCGCCGACAGCCAGGGGCGCGATGTCATGGCCAGGATGCTCTATGGCGGGCTGAGCTCGTTGCTGATCTCCGGAGCAGCAACCATCTTCACCCTGATCCTGGGCACGGCGGCGGGATTGATCGCCGGCTATTTCGGCGGCGTCACCGACACGGTGCTGTCGCGCTTCCTCGACATACTGTGGGCGTTCCCCATTTATCTGCTGGCGATTTCGCTCTCCATCGTCACCATCGCGCATGGCATCACGATAGGACCGATCCAGATCGAGTCCGGCAGTCTGTGGCTGCCTGTCATCATCATCGGTATCGTCTACGTGCCCTATGTGGCTCGTCCGATACGCGGGCAGGTTCTGGCACTGCGCAAAAGCGAATTCGTGCTCGCCGCGATCAATCTGGGCGTGCCGGGGTGGCGCATCCTGTGGCGCGACATCCTGCCCAACGTCACCACGACGCTGATCGTCTTCGTGCCGCTGATGATGGCGCTGAACATGCTTACGGAATCAGCCCTTTCCTTCCTTTCGATCGGCGTGCAGCCGCCGGCCGCGAGCTGGGGCACCATCATCCAGGACGGACAGGCGCTGCTCTACACCAGGCCACTGGTGGCGCTGGTGCCGGGCCTGGCGATCGCGGTTTCCGTCATGGCGCTCAATGTCTTCGGCGACGGTCTGCGCGACGCGCTCGACCCGCGCTCCAAGGTTCGGCTGGGGCGCGACTGATGATCTACGCAATCCTGCGCCGGTTCGGCCAGATGCTGTTCGTGATGTTCGGCATCTCGGTCATCGTCTTCCTGATTTTCTTCGCAACGCCGGGCTCCGATCCGGCGGCGCGCATCGCCGGCCGCAATGCATCGCCCGAAGTGCTGGAGGCGGTACGCCACAGCTTCGGCTTCGACCGGCCGCTCTACGTGCAATATGTGACGATGATGGAGAAGATCTTCGTCACCGGCGATCTGACCTCCTTCGTCAATCGTGGCTGGAAGGTGGTGCCGGCGGTCATGGATTCGATCCCGGTCACGCTCTCGCTGGTGTTCGGAGCGGCGATCCTGTGGGTGGTCGTCTCCATCATCATCGGCATCGCCGCCGCCGCCACGCGCGGCAGCTGGCTGGATAAGCTGCTGATGGCGCTAGGGCTGCTCGGTATTTCGATGCCGGTGTACTGGTTGGGCGAGGTGATGAACCTGATCACCCAGAGCCGCTACCACGACAGCTGGGCGTTCTCCTGGGTGCCGCCGCTCGGCTACAAGAACTTCTCCGACGATCCAAAGGGCTGGTTCCTGACCCTGGTCATTCCGTGGATCACGCTGTCCATTCTCTACATCGGCATTTATGGGCGCGTGCTGCGCGCGGCGATCATCGAATCCCTGCAGGAGGACTATATCCGTACGGCCCGGGCCAAGGGCCTGTCGGAGACCCGCATCCTGCTGCGCCATGCCTTGCGCACGTCGCTCATCGCCTTCGTCACCTTGTTCGGCCTGGATTTCGGTGCGCTGGTCGGAGGCTCGGCCCTGCTGACGGAGGTGGTGTTCGGGCTGCACGGCATCGGCAAGCTCACTTATGACGCGCTGCAGAATCTCGATCTGCCGATGATCATGGCAACGGTGATGTACGCTTCGATGTTCGTGGTTGTTGCCAATGCGGTGGTCGATTTCGTCTACATCCTTCTCGATCCGCGCCTGAGGACATCATGATACTGTCGGTGCGCGACCTCAAAGTATCCTTCCGCACAAATGATGGCCTGGTGCGGGCCATCGATGGCGTTTCCTTCGACCTCGAGGAGAGCGAGATCCTCGGCGTCGTCGGTGAGTCCGGTTCCGGCAAGACCGTGTCGCTGCTGGCCGTCATGGGTCTGATCACCGATCCCAACGCCACCATCGAAGGCTCGATCCGTTACAAGGGCCGCGAACTGGTGGGACTGCCCGCGCGCGAACTGAGGCGGCTGCGCGGCAACGAGATCGCGATGATCTTCCAGGATCCGATGACCGCGTTGACGCCTGTCTACACGATCGGCTGGCAGATCGCCGAACAGATCCGCGCGCATCGCAACATCAGCAAGTCCAAGGCGATGGAGCGCGTGGAGGAATTGCTGGCCGAGGTGAATTTTCCGAACCCGCACGAGGCGATGTCGCGCTACCCGCACCAACTGTCCGGCGGCATGCGTCAACGGGCGGTGATCGCAATGGCTTTGTCCTGCAATCCGGCGTTGCTGGTGGCTGACGAACCGACCACGGCGCTCGACGTCACCGTACAGGCCGGCATTCTCGATCTGGTGCGCAAGCTGCGCGCGACGCACAAGTCGGCGGTGGTCTTCATCACGCATGACATGGGCGTGGTCTCCGAACTCGCCGACCGGGTCATGGTCATGTATGCCGGCCGCGTGGTGGAGCGCGGCAGTCGCGCGGAGCTGTTTTCCGATCCGCGACACCCCTATACGCGCGCGCTGCTCGGTTCGATCCCGCCGCTGACCGGCGAAAAACCACGCCGCCTGCCGGCCATTCCCGGTTCGCCGCCGTCATTGCTGCGATTGCCGCAGGGCTGTGCGTTCGGTCCGCGGTGCCCGGTTCACTATGAGCCCTGCGAGGCCGGCAAACCCGACCTCGGGAGCGGCACTCATGCCGCGGCGTGCTTCAGGGTGGCACAGGCATGAGCGGATCGATGACCGACAAGAATCGCCCCATTATCGAGACGCGTTCGCTGGGCAAGCGCTTTTCGATCGGCAGCCGTTTTTCCGCCGAAGGCAAGCGAACCGTTCATGCGGTCGACAATGTTTCCCTGACCGTGTGGCGCGGCGAGACGGTCGGCCTGGTCGGCGAATCCGGATGCGGCAAGTCCACGCTGGCGCGCTGCCTGGTGAGGCTCTACGACATATCGGACGGCGAGCTTTTGTTCGAAGGCAACGATATCACCTCGAAGTCGCTGTCCGAACTCAGGCCGCTCCGGCGCCGCTTGCAAATGGTTTTCCAGGATCCGTCGGCATCGCTCAATCCGCGCCGGCGCGTCGGCGACCTGGTGGCCGAGCCGCTGCGCATCCATGGCAGGCTCTCGTCGAGCGAGATCACCAGACGCGTGGCGGAACTGTTCGACCTTGTCGGCCTGCTGCCGGATCACGTCATGCGGTTTCCGCACGAATTTTCCGGCGGGCAACGCCAGCGCGTCGGCATCGCGCGGGCTATTGCATTGAACCCGGACCTCGTGGTCCTGGACGAACCCGTCTCCGCGCTCGACGTGTCGGTGCAGGCGCAAATCGTCAACCTGCTTGCCGATCTGCAGGAGAAGCTCAATCTCACTTACATCTTCATCGCCCACGACCTGTCGGTGGTACGTCAGGTTTCAACCCGCATAGCGGTCATGTATCTCGGCTCGATCGTCGAAGAAGGGCCGGCGGAAGAAGTGTTTGCAGCACCGGCCCATCCCTATAGCCAGGCGCTGATCTCGGCGGTTCCTATCGTGGAGACGACGCCCAGCGGGACGCGCAAGCGCATCATCCTCACCGGCGACGTACCGAGCCCTCTGAACCCTCCAACCGGCTGCCGTTTCCATCCCCGATGCCCGATCGCGGCGGAGCGCTGCCGTTCGGAGCGGCCGCAGTTGCGGGAATACCGACCCGGTCGCAAAGTCGCCTGCCACTTTCCGACGATGTAGGCGACACTCACCACCGCACAGGTGATCGCCTTCGCCTGACAGATTTCTCAAAAAATTCCATTTTTTGGCTGGAACCAACCGGCTGTTGGTGCGTTTGGTGGGGTTCGATCGAGCGCATTGCGGTCGACCGGGAGGAAACGATGGATCAATTGCATTTCTTTTCGCCCGTGCGGATTTCGCGCGGGCAAGGACACCCTGCGGAAGAAATCGATAGTGTTGCCGAAGCCATGATGTTCTTGCGGAAATGGCCAACGGGACGGCGCGGTCCGGTTTATCAGTGCGCGCTGAACTGTTGCTCGGCCGCCTTGTCGGGCCAGATGTCGGCCGAGGAAGCAAGGAAAGCGTTCACCGGCTTTGCCCGCATCACGCGCCTTCTCGACGATGACATGGCTTTGCCGGTAGGCGGCGAAGGCAAGGCAAGCGTGCACGCATTGCGGCGATAGGCTGTTGTCCTGACGGTCCTACAAGGTCTCGCGCTGCAGCGGCGCGGGGATCTCGTTGTGCAATGCGCTCCGGGATGGGGCCTCGAAAGTTCGTCCTACATGGCGCACTTTCACAGCGGACGGTCGTCGTTCATGCTTACTTCAGTCACGAGCTTGCGGCGAAGCGCCATGGTGTAGTCGTCTGGCCCCTTCGGCGTCATGACGAAGGCC
>NZ_RZRA01001320.1:0-1117 GCF_003998945.1 Mesorhizobium sp. M7A.F.Ca.CA.003.01.2.1
GGTCGGCAAACACGGGCACCTGCGGGCCGCCGACAATGTCGGCGCCGAGCGTTTCGGCAGCCAGGCACATCCGTTCCAGCCACTGCGGATCGGCGATCTCGTCGTCGTCGATGACCAGCAGATGCCTGAAGTTCGGGAATTGCAGGATGGCTGTCTGCCAGCCGGCATTGTAGGCGCTGCAATTGCCGCGCTCATGCGCGATGATCACCAGGCCCGGCATTTCGCCCCGCTCGAACAGCGGCAGCACCGCCTTGGCGCCGGCCCGCGCCTCGGCTTCGTTCTCCATGACGATCACGGCAAAGCGCCTGCCGGTTTGCTGCGCGCGCAGCGACGCCAGCGTTTCCAGCACCTGCTCGGGACGCTTGAAGGTCGGCAAGGTGACGACGGCTTCGACGGCCTCGACGTCAAGCCGCGGCGTGCGTCCCGCGACCGATACCGAACCGTCCGATGGCAAAGGGATCATCCGTGTCCAGCCACATGGTGAGTTGGGCTCTGGTAGCACCACGGTTGATAAGGTTTCGTTAATCACCTTGCACGGAGAAGCCCGCCAGGCAGCGGCTTTCGGCCGTCGAATGTGCAGGCTTAATCAAGGGTTCACCGCACTTTGCTACCGGCTACACCACTGGATAGGTAAGATGCATCTGCTGTTCGCCACATCGATCGTGCCCGACGGCGCTCTCGCCTCGGGCTACGAGATCGCCAACGCTGCGATCATCGCTGCCTTGCGGCGCGCTGGCGCGCGCGTCACCGTCATCGGCTTTACCTGGCCGGGGAAGCCCGCGGCCGACCCCGAAAACACCGTGGTGCTGGGTGCGATCGACGTGCGCACGGAAAATGCCTCCGCGCGGCAAAAGCTGGCCTGGGTCGGCAAGGCGCTGCTTTCGGGCCTCACCTTCGCGTCGGTCAAGCTGCGCGCCGTGTCCGACAGCGATGTTCTCGCTGCCATTGAGCGTGCCGGACCGTTTGACGGCTATGTCTTGAATTCCGTGCAGTTCGCCGGGGCCTTCGAAAAGCTGTTCGCTGAGCGGCCTTCGCTCTTCGTTGCCCACAATGTCGAGCATCTTTCGGCGCGGGAGAATGCCGCTGCCGCCGACGGTCTCTTCCAGCGCCTGCTGTT
>NZ_RZRA01001321.1:0-1112 GCF_003998945.1 Mesorhizobium sp. M7A.F.Ca.CA.003.01.2.1
GCGCATTGTGCTCACCACCAATTCGACGCTGTTTTCCGACACGTTCGGCCGGGTGTCGCAAGCCTTGCGACGCCTGGTCGAGGCGGCGGTGGCCGACGGCACCATCCGCGGCGACGTCGACGCTTCCGACGTGCTGCACGCGCTGGGCGGCATCTATTCAGCGCCCGACACCCCCGAATGGCGCGACCGCTCGCGCCGGCTGGTCAAGCTGTTGATGGACGGGTTGCGGTTCGGGGCTGCAAAGGCACAATGAGGCGACCAGATTCCGGCCGTGCAAAACCAGACCTATCGATGAGTTGAGGGGATACGATGTATGTAGGCCGTTCCTACAAACTGATCGATTTCGCGCTGTGGTCGCGGCGCAGCGTCATCTACATGGTGGTGGTGAGCGGTCTGGCCGTGGCGGCCTACCGTCTTCCAGGCATCGCCGGGTTTTCGGTGCCATGGTCGGTGGTGCTGGTGCTTGGCACCACCGTGTCACTCGTCGCCGGGTTCAAGAATTCGCAGGTGTTCACCCGCAGCAGCGACGCGCTGCAGGCTTTTACGCAAATTACGGCCAGCAGCCGTTTGTGGTCCAATTTCTGCAGGGATTTCCTCGACGCGCCGACGGCCAGACAGCTCATCTATCGCCACATCGCCTGGATGACGGCATTGCGCTTTTCCCTGCGCCGGCCGATGCCATGGGAGTCCATGGCGCGGGCCGCCAATATCGAATACCGGCGGCGCTACCGTATCCATGAGGATGCGAGCTCGGTCGGCGACGAATTGCGTCCGCTGCTCGCCGAACAGGCCGAGGACGTCCTGAAATCGCCCCAGCCGGCGATAGCCCTGCTCGAACTGCAATCTGTCCAGGTCAATGCGCTGTTCAAGGACACAAAGCTCCCTCCTCAGATCTATGGCGAACTGACCAAGCTGATCCGCGACTTCCATGACCAGCAGGCGCGCTGCGATCGCATCAAGAACAATCCCTATCCCCGGCAATACGCCATCGTCAGTTCGATGTTCGTCATGATCTTCTGCACACTGTTGCCGTTCGGGGTCGTTCCCGTCTTTGCCGATATGGGCAAACTGGGTGGCGCGCTCGGGTCGATAGCGATCTGGCTGACGATCCC
>NZ_RZRA01001322.1:0-1110 GCF_003998945.1 Mesorhizobium sp. M7A.F.Ca.CA.003.01.2.1
GGGTTCTGGAGCCTGGTCTGGGATTTCTGCGGCATCGTCGGCGACAAGGGCGACAAGCTGCTCGTCGACGGCGACAAGATGCCCGGCGCTTCTTTCTTTCCCGATGCGACACTGAATTTCGCCGGGAATCTGCTGAAGAAGACCGGCTCAGGCGACGCAATCGTGTTTCGCGGCGAAGACAAGGTCGAGCGCCGGCTGTCCTGGAACGAGTTGCACGCGCTGACCTCGCGGCTGCAGCAGCTTTTCCTGTCGCTCAAGGTGAAGAAGGGCGACCGCATTGCCGCCATGATGCCCAACATGCCGGAGACCGTCGCCGCCATGCTGGCCGCCGCCTCGGTCGGCGCCGTCTGGTCGTCCTGCTCTCCCGATTTCGGCGAGCAGGGCGTGCTCGACAGGTTCGGCCAGATCGAGCCCGTCGTCTTCATCGCGCCGGATGGCTATTGGTACAATGGCAAGGCGATCGAAGTCGCCGACAAGATCGCCGCGGTCGCGGCCAAGCTCGGCACTGTCCGCAAGATCCTGGTCGTCGACTATCTCGGCACATCGAGCGATGTCGCCGGGATCATCGACAAGGCGGTGGCGCTGGAAGAGGCGCTGTCGCCCTTCGCCGGCAAGCCCGTCGCCTTCGAGCCGCTGCCGTTTTCGCATCCGCTTTACATCCTGTTTTCGTCGGGAACGACCGGCATTCCCAAATGCATCGTCCATTCGGCCGGCGGCACGCTGATCCAGCATGTCAAGGAACACCGGCTGCATGCCGGTCTCACCGACGGCGACCGCTTTTTCTACTTCACCACCTGCGGCTGGATGATGTGGAACTGGCTGGTGTCGGGGCTCGCTTCGGGTGCGACGCTGCTGCTCTATGACGGTTCGCCCTTCTACCCCGACGGCAATGTGCTGTTCGATTTCGCCGATGCCGAGAAGATGACTTTCCTCGGCACCTCGGCCAAGTTCATCGATTCCGTGCGCAAGGCCGGCCTCAAGCCGATCCGCACGCATGATCTGTCCACTGTGCGGGCAATCTCCTCCACCGGCTCGCCGCTGTCGCCGGAAGATTTCCGCTTTGTCTATGACGGCATCAAGAAGGACGTACATCTGGCCTCGGTCTCCGGC
>NZ_RZRA01001323.1:0-1108 GCF_003998945.1 Mesorhizobium sp. M7A.F.Ca.CA.003.01.2.1
ACAGCAGTTCGAGCGCCCGCTTGCGCCCCGCGAGCCTCGGCAAGCGCTGGGTTCCACCAAAGGTCGGCGGCATTGCGAGGTTGATTTCCGGCTTGGCGAACAAAGCGCGGTCACTGGCGATAGCGAGCGGTACGGCCTCGGTGATTTCGCAGCCGCCACCAAAGGCAATGCCGTTGACGGCGGCGATGATGGGCTTGCGGTAGGCTTCCAGCCTCGCCGTCAGCCGCTGCCCGCGCATGACGAAATCCCGCATCGCGACACCGACGCCAAGCGCCACGCTGGCCGAGAACTCGTGAATGTCGCCCCCCGCCGAAAACGCCCGCTCCCCTGCTCCGGTCAGAATGACCGCTCGGACGCCGTCATCGACTTCCATGTCGTCAAGGACCGCAAGCAGGCGGTCGATCAGGGCATAGTTCAGCGCGTTGAGTTTCTCCGGCCGGTTGAGGGTGAGGATGGCAATCCCATCCCGGGTTTCGCTAAGGACAAGATCTGTCATTTGGCTGTTCCTTCTCCATCATGCTGATGGAAGGAAGACTATGCCCTTTGTCGCTTGTGTATATTCACTAGTCGGTATACATAGGCTTATGCCCGACACGCAGAGCCCTACCCGCAAACGCATTGTCGATGCCGCGACCAGGCTCTTCTATGCAGAAGGAATCGGTCGTGTCAGCGTCGATGCCGTTGCCGAGGAAGCGGGTCTCACCAAGCGCACGCTCTACTACCATTTCAAGAGCAAGGACGACCTGATCGCCGCCTATCTCGACGGCCGCGACCAACCCAATCTGAAGCGGATGGCCGGCTGGTTCGAGGCTGCCGAAGGCGGCGCGGATCGCAAGGTCGAGGCGATCTTCACCAATCTGGCGAGGTCCGCTCGCCACCCGAAATGGAAAGGATGCGGCTTCCTGCGCACGGCCGCCGAACTCGCCTCGATGCCCGGACATCCGGCGGTCAAGGTGGGCGCGCGGCACAAGCTGAATTTCGAAACATGGCTGGCCGGCGCCCTGTCGGACCATGGCGTCGCGGAGCCGCAAACCCTGGGGCGCGAGATCGTGCTTTTGATCGACGGCTGCTTTTCGATCATGCTGATCCACCGCAACCCCGATTACAT
>NZ_RZRA01001324.1:0-1108 GCF_003998945.1 Mesorhizobium sp. M7A.F.Ca.CA.003.01.2.1
GTCTGGTCGCCGGTCAGGTCGAGAAGCTGGCGGAAGGCCGCGACATTCTCAAGCGCGCGCTGGAATCCGACCTGAACACGATCAAGGGCGTTATCTCAAGCCAGTCGGAAAAGCTGGCCGAGGATCGCGGTCAGCTTTCCCGGGTCCTGGAAGCCGACCTGCAGAATGTGAACAGCGTCATCGCCGATCACATGAACAAGCTTGTCCAAGACCGCTCCGCCCTGTCCAGGGCCCTTGAGGACGACCTCGCCAAGCTGGCCGACAGCCGTTCCAGCATCGACGGGTTGGTTGCGGGTCAGGTCGAGAAGTTGTCCGAGGGCCGAGATATCCTGCGGCGCGCTCTGGAATCCGACCTCAACGCGATCAAGGGGACCATTGCCGACCAGTCGCAGAAACTGGTCGATGACCGGGCACAGTTCGCCCGGGCACTCGAGGCTGACCTCGAAAGCGTCAATGGCTTGGTCAACAGCCATTCCGAAAGGCTCGTCCAGGATCGTTCGACGCTGTCGAAAGCGCTTGAAGCCGACCTCGAAAACGTCGGTGGCCTCGTTAACAGCCACGCGGAAAGGCTTGTCCAGGAGCGCTCGACCCTGTCCAAGGCGCTCGAGGACGATCTTGCCAAACTGGCCGAGAGCCGCTCAAGCATCGACGGTCTGGTCGCCGGCCAGGTCGAGAAACTCGCCGAAGGTCGCGATGTTCTCAAGCGCGCGCTGGAAGCCGATCTCGCCAAGCTGGCCGAAAGCCGCTCCAGCATCGACGGTCTGGTTGCCGGCCAGGTCGAGAAGCTGGCCGAGGGCCGCGACATTCTCAAACGCGCCCTCGAAGCCGACCTGCAGAAGCTGACCGAAAGCCGCAGCGACATCGACGACGTCATCGCCGGACATGTCGGCAAGCTGTCCGAAGGCCGCAATATGTTGACCCGCGCGCTGGAAGACGATCTCGGCAAGCTCGCCGAGACCCGCAAGGACGTTGACCGCTCGCTGTCGGGCCATATCGACCAGATCGCTGCCAGAAGCACCGGCATTTCCGACGCGATCGCTGCCGATGTCGAGAAGATCGAGCAGGCGTTCAGTCGCCAGACCGGCATCATCGAGGAGCGCGCCGGCAC
>NZ_RZRA01001325.1:0-1106 GCF_003998945.1 Mesorhizobium sp. M7A.F.Ca.CA.003.01.2.1
GTCATTGCCGATCGCCAGCGTCAGATCGTCCTTCAGCGTCAGGAACAGCGGTGTCTCGGGCCTCGGCGCGGGCGTTGCGGTCGAACCCGGCAGGTCGACATTGACATCCACCGTGGCCAGCGGTGCCGCGACCATGAAGATAATCAACAACACCAGGATGACATCGATGAACGGGGTGACGTTGATCTCGTGGCTTTCCTCGAGATCGTCATCCATGGTCTGTCGGATTCTGCTTCCCATGGCGCTACTCCGCCGCCAGTGGCGCGGCCGGCGCGACGGTGCGGAAGTCGAGGTCGCGGCTGACCAGTCGTTCGACCCCTGCCGAGGCATCGGCGAGGATCTGCCGATAGCCGGCTATCGAGCGGGCGAAGACGTTGTAGATGACGACGGCCGGTATGGCCGCGACCAGGCCCATCGCGGTGGCCAGCAGCGCTTCGGCGATGCCCGGCGCGACCACGGCGAGATTGGTGGTCTGCGCCTGCGAGATGCCGATGAAGGCGTTCATGATGCCCCAGACCGTGCCGAACAGGCCGACGAAGGGCGCGGTCGAGCCGATCGTCGCCAGCACGCCGGTGCCGCGTGACATGCGCCGCGCCGCCGCCGCCTCGATGCGCGACAGGCGCGACGTAACCCGTTCCTTGAGGCCATCGCCTGAGACATGATCGAGGGCGCCGGCTGAGAGTGCGGTCTCCTCCTCGGCCGCCCGCACCAGCAGCGCGCCCGGGCCGCCGCTGCGGTCGAGGGTACTGCCGGCCTGCTTCAGCGTGGCGGCCTCGCCGATCGCCCGCACGGCGCGACGGATGCGCAGCTTGCCGCCGAAAAGCTCCAGCGACTTGGCCAGCCATATCGTCCAGGTGACGAGGGAGGCAAAGGCCAGCCCGATCATCACCGCCTTGACGACGATATCGGCCGCCATGAACATGCCCCATGGCGACAGGTCATGCGGCAAGGTCAATTCCATCGCCGTCGAAGGTCCGGCCTCGGCTGGCGCGGCTGTGTTCGGCTGGGTGCCTGGCTGCGAAGGCGCCATCGTGGCCGGCGGAGCGACTGCCGGTGCGGCGGGCGCCGGCGCAATCGGCGCTGGGGCCGTGGGAGCAGCCGGGGTG
>NZ_RZRA01001326.1:0-1105 GCF_003998945.1 Mesorhizobium sp. M7A.F.Ca.CA.003.01.2.1
TCATAGCCCTTGGCCTCCAGCGCCCGCTGCAGGGCGGCGATGTCCGAACGGTGCAGCCCGCCGATCGCGCCCCAGCTGCCGGCGAAGTTCTGATCGCCATGGGCGATGCGATCGGCGCCATGGCCGATGAACAGCGCGTACAGGTCGCTGGTGTTGTATTGCTTCAGCACGTAGAAATTGGGCGTGGCGACAAAGGCCGGGCCGCTGCGCCCTGCCGGCATCAGCAGAAAGCCTTCGGCCTTCAGCTCACTCACTGGAAACGGTTTGCCGCCGACGCGCTTGATGCCCATATCAGCCCATTGCGAGATTTTCTTGCCCTGGTCCGGGCCTTCCAGCGAACAGGAAACGCTTTCCGGCACCGTCACCTCGAATCCCCAGCCACGACCCTTTACCCAGCCATAGTGGACGAGATAATTGGCGATCGAGGCCAACACGTCGGGCGTCGAGTTCCAGATGTCGACGCGGCCGTCGCCGTCGAAATCGACGGCATGTTTCAGGAACGAGGTCGGCATGAATTGCGGCTGGCCGAGCGCGCCGGCCCAGGACGATTTCATCGCGCCGACCGGAGCCAGCCCGCGCTCGACGATCTCGAGTGCGGCAAGCAGTTCGGTGCGGAAGAAGTCCTTCCTGGTCGACATGAATGCCTTGGTGCCCAGCACTTCGAAGGCGTCATAAGGCATCTTCGCCGCGCCGAATCCGGTCTCGCGGCCCCAGATCGCCAGCAGCACTTCGCCCGGCACGCCATAGCGCTTTTCGATGGCCGCAAGTGTCCTGGCATTGGCGGCTTCGCGCGCGCGCGCGCCCGCCGTCACCGCGCGAACCGTCTTCTCGGCGAAATAGGCGCCGGGTGAGCCGAATTCGGCCTGGTGCTGCTTCTGGGGCGTGGCCGCCTTCTCGCCCGGCTTGACCAGGTCCGGCAGCTTCAGATTGGGCTTGATGCCGTCGAAGGCGGCATCAAAGGTGGTTTTGGAAATGCCTTTCGCCTTGGCCTGCGGCCAGAGGTCGTTCTGCAGCCAGGCGCGGAACTGGTCGTCGATCTTTGCGGCGGAGGCGGGGGGGGAAAAGACCGAGAGAAGAACTGCAAAAAAGGAAAACAGAGCCAATC
>NZ_RZRA01001327.1:0-1104 GCF_003998945.1 Mesorhizobium sp. M7A.F.Ca.CA.003.01.2.1
CAGGCAACAAGTCCGGTGCCGTGGATGTTACGAATTCCGCCAATTTGACCACCGACGGCGACTATTCGTCCGGCATTGTTGCCCAATCGATCGGCGGCGGTGGCGGCATGGGCGGTGCGACAAACACGCAGGCCTTCCACGTCGGCGGCACCGCCGGCACGAGCGTTACCGCAAATGTCAGCATCGGCGGCAATGGCGGCGAAGGCAACGATGCCGCCTGTGCCGCGGACGCCGGTGGCAATGCCACTTGTTTCGATGGCAAGGTCGGTGTCGCAGTCGATAATTCGGGCGAGATCCGCACAAGCGGGTTCAACTCGGTCGGCATCCTCGCCATGTCCATCGGCGGCGGTGGCGGCGGCGGCGGCTCGGCTTCGACCAAAGAGGATATCGTCGGCCCAGGCGATGCTGGCGAGACTTCGGTCGGTATCGGCGCGGCGATCGCCCTCGGTGCCGGCGGCGCCGGCAATGGCGGCACGGTTTCGGTGACCAACCGCAATCTGATCGTCACGGACGGCGCCGATTCCTATGGCATCAGCGCCAATTCGATCGGTGGCGGCGGCGGTGTCGGCGGCTCGTCCAGCTCTGGCGTGCTTGGCGCTTACGCAATCGGCGGCTCGCTTGGCGGTGCGGGTGGCAAGGGCGGCAATGGCAACCAGGTCGATGTCGTCAATATGGCCGGCGCAACGATATGGACCAAGCAGGAGCGCTCGATAGGCATCTTCGCGCAGTCGGTCGGTGGCGGCGGCGGCGCAGGTGGTGCCGGCGAAAGCAAGGGCAAGAGCGATGGCGGTGAAGTCGCGGTAAACCTGTCGCTTGGCGGCTCGGGTGAGGTCGGCGGCAACGGCGGCAAGGTCAATGTCGAAAACAGCGGCATAATCCAGACCGACAAGGCCAATTCCCACGGCATCCTGGCGCAGTCGATCGGCGGCTCCGGTGGCGTCGGCGGCGCGTCCGGCACGTCATCCACCGACTCGAAGATCGCCATCACGCTGAGCCTCGGCGGCGCCGGCGGCGCTGGCGGTACCAGCGACAAGGTTCACGTCCAGAACTTCCAGAGCGGTTCGATCCTGACGCAGGACGACAACTCGCACGGCATCTTCGCAC
>NZ_RZRA01001328.1:0-1102 GCF_003998945.1 Mesorhizobium sp. M7A.F.Ca.CA.003.01.2.1
TGCATATGCATTGATCGTCAAGCTTGATGCAATTGCATCTATCGTCTAAGGTGCGCCATGACCGAGAAAGCCGCGCCTTCGCCCGAAGCCATCAAGGCCTGGGCTCGCCTGATGCGCGTATCGCGCCAGTTGATGGAGAGCGCCGAAGAGGCGTTGAAGGCCGCCGGTCTGCCCCCACTTGCCTGGTACGACGTGCTGCATGAACTCGCCGAGGCGGGCGAGGGCGGGCTGCGGCCGTTCCAGCTCATCGAGCGCACGCTGTTCGCCCAATACAACATTTCGCGCCTGCTGGCCCGGCTCGAGGCCGATGGGCTCGTCGAGAAACTGCCGGTGGCCGATGACGGCCGTGGCCAGACCATCCGCATCGCGGCCAAGGGGCGAGACATACGCCGCCAGATGTGGGCTGTGTACGGACGCTCGATCGCCGAACTGGTTGGCGCCAAACTGTCGGCGGATGAGCTGACCATGGTCTCGGCACTGCTTGGACGGTTGCGCCATCCGCCAGCCAGCGATTAAGCGAGCCTGTCGCGCCAGCGCCTGTCCATTTTTGCAGATATTTTGCTCTCGTCCTCTTGCGCACGGCCTCGGATCGCGCAATATGCCGAACCGTAACGTACGGTACGGCCTATCGGGAATGCCGACCTTTCGAGAGAAGAGCGTGTTGCACATCGTGCCTGACATCGACACCAGCGAAGCGCTGACAGAGCGGCAGAAGGCCGTGCTCGACGCGGCGTTGCGGCTGCTGGTCGAAGAGGGCGACCAGCTGACCATGACCGCCGTGGCGCGCCGCGCCAGCTGTTCCAAGGAAACGCTCTACAAATGGTTCGGCGACCGCGACGGGCTGCTGACAGCGACGGTGCAATGGCAGGCCTCGAAAGTGCGGGTGGCACCGGTCGACCGCAAGGGGCTCGATCTTGCCTCGCTGACCGCGAGCCTCGAGCGCTTCGCCTCGGATTGGCTCAAGGTGATTTCCAGCGACACGTCGATCGCGCTCAATCGGGTGGCGGTCAGCCATGCGGGCTCCGGCAAGGACAATCTCGGCGCCGTGGTGCTGGAGAACGGCCGCTTCGCATTGGCCAAGCGGCTGAAGCCGGTGCTCGAG
>NZ_RZRA01001329.1:0-1094 GCF_003998945.1 Mesorhizobium sp. M7A.F.Ca.CA.003.01.2.1
GCAACGAAAAATTCGCTGCCTGGGACTGGCGCTTCTACCAGGAGAAGCTGCGCGCGGAGAAATTCGCCTTCGACGAGGCGGAACTGAAACCTTATCTGCAGCTCGACCGGATCATCGACGCTTGCTTCGACGTGGCGACACGGCTGTTCGGCATCACCTTCGAAGAGAAAAAGGACATCGCGGCCTGGCATCCGGACGCCCGCGTCTTCGTGGTGAAGAATGCCGACGGCAGCGAGCGCGGCCTTTTCCTGGCCGACTATTTCGCCCGGCCGTCAAAGCGATCCGGCGCCTGGATGAGCGCGTTGCAATCCGGCTACAGGCTCGGCCACGGTGCGAGCCCGGTCATCTACAACATCATGAACTTCGCCAAGCCGCCGGTGGGCGAGCCGGCTCTGCTGTCGGTCGACGAGGCCAAAACGCTGTTCCACGAGTTCGGCCATGCTTTGCACGGCATGCTGACCGACGTCACCTGGCCCTCGGTTTCGGGCACTTCGGTCAGCCGCGATTTCGTCGAACTGCCTTCGCAGCTCTACGAGCACTGGCTGACCGTGCCGGCAGTGCTGGAAAAGCACGCGCTGCACGTCAAGACCGGCAAGCCGATGCCCAAGGCGCTGCTCGACAAGATGCTGGCCGCGCGCACCTTCGGCGCCGGCTTCGCCACGGTCGAATTCACCGCCTCCGCCTTGATGGACATGGCCTATCACGCGCGGGCGGAGGCGCCTGAAGCGCCGCTTCGTTTCGAAGCCGAAACGCTTGCAGAACTGCATATGCCGGACACCATAGCCATGCGTCACCGCACCCCGCATTTCGGCCATGTCTTTTCCGGCGAAGGCTATTCGGCCGGCTACTATTCCTACATGTGGTCGGAAGTGCTCGATGCCGATGCTTTTGCCGCCTTCGAGGAAACCGGCGACCCCTTCAACCCGGCACTCGCCGAGCGGCTGCGCAAGAACATCTACGCGGCCGGCGGGTCGAAGGATCCGGAAGAACTCTACACCGCCTTCCGCGGCAAGATGCCGTCGCCGGAAGCGATGATGGCCAAGCGCGGGTTGGTGTGATTAGCCAATCTCCCCCCTCGTGGGGGAGATTGGCAG
>NZ_RZRA01000132.1:0-8142 GCF_003998945.1 Mesorhizobium sp. M7A.F.Ca.CA.003.01.2.1
GATGAATGCCGCGCTTCGCACCCAGAAATTCGATCTCATCGTGCTCGATGTCATGTTGCCGGGCGAAAACGGTCTCAACATCTGCCGCCGCCTTCGTGCCGCAACCAACATTCCGATCCTGATGCTGACCGCGCTCGGCGAGAAAATCGACCGCATCTTCGGGCTGGAAATCGGCGCGGACGACTATGTGACGAAACCGTTCAGCGCGCGTGAACTGACGGCCAGGATACGGGCGCTGCTGCGCCGTACAGCCTATGATCCCGACGAGCGGGACTGGTCGAAGGTACTTCGTTTCAACGGCTGGCGCCTTGATCCCATACGCCGGCAATTGCATGACCCCAACAATGCGCGGGTGACGACCACGACGCATGAATTCGACCTGTTGCTTGCGTTTTGTCGCAATGCAGGCCGGGTTCTCTCTCGTGAGGAACTTCTGGGCGTAACCCATGCCGGGCTCGCGGGGCCGATCGAGCGTAGCGTCGATGTCCATATCAGTCGAATCCGCAGGAAGATCGAAAAGGATGCGCGCGATCCGGTGCTTTTGAGGACCGTTCGGTTGGGTGGCTACATCTTCACCGCGACGGTGGAGGAAGCATAAGGGATTTCATCCGCCGTTTCTTGCCACAGTCCGTGCGTGGGCAGTTTGTGGCAATCATTTTCATCGCGGTGATCGTGATCATGTTCGTCGGTTCGGTCGTCGAGAGTTTCATAGAGAACGCCGATCTTCCCGCCGCGGAAGATAACGCCGGGCGTGCGGCCGTTGTTGCTGCCTTGTTGCAAGAAACGCCGGCGCAGGCGCGTGGCGCAATTCTGGCGACAGCAAAGCGGGCCGGCTTTGATTTCGAGATATTGCCCAAGGACCGGATAACCGGCATTCCCCAGTCCTATCTGCAATGGCGAAGTGTCGAATGGCTTTTGCGTATCGACAGGGGGACGGTTGAGGGACGCTGGATAAGGATCGGCGGCCGATACGCGTTTGTCATCGACCTCGACCAGCAGGACGTCCTGGCCCATTTCGGCATGCCCGATTCCTGGCTGACATCGGGCCTCGTCCGTGCCTCGTTCTACAGGTTCATGGCTTTCGTTGCCTTGCCCGTGCTGATCTGGCTGTTTGCGGTTTGGGCCGTGACGGATCCGTTGAAGCGCATCTCGGCGGCAGTCGGTTCGGCCGAGATCGAGAATGGCGACCAGCTCTTCGTCGAACACGGCTCCATTGAAATGGTGGGGTTGGCGCGCGCCCTGAACAGGATGAGGACGCGTATCCGCACGATGATCGAAAACCGCACGCGCATGTTGCGCAGCGTCAGTCATGATCTGCGCACGCCTTTGACGCGGCTGCGGCTTCGCGCCGAGCGCATGGATGATGGCCCAATCCGAACCGCAATCCTGTCCGATGTCCAGCACATCGAAATCTTGATCGATGAGACCCTTACCTACCTGCGCAACGATGTTTCGACGGAGAAGCTGCAGCGCGCCGATATTGCCAGCGTTCTGCAAACCGTCTGCGCCGAATTCTCCGATGTCGGATTTCCTGTCTCATATTCCGGGCCGGACCGGCTTCTGGGCTGGTGCAAGCCCAATGCATTGGCGCGTGCGATCGCCAATCTTTGCGACAACGGGGTCAAATTCGCTGGCAATGTCACGGTCGCCTTGACGGCGACCGGCACGGCGGCGCGCATCACGGTAGGGGACGACGGGCCGGGTATTCCGATGACGGCACGTGCCCGTGTTTTCGAACCATTCTTCAAGGAAGATGCGTCGCGCGGCATTGCGTCGAAGCATGGCTTCGGTCTGGGCCTCTCGATCGTTGCCGACATCGTCCAGGGGCACGGCGGCAGGATCGAATTGGAGGACAACCAGCCCAGCGGACTGGTCGTTACCATCGACCTGCCGAATGCCGCGGATGTGCAGTCGGCATAGACGGCCTCCCGCCGGGTAAGGTGCGCTCTAAGCCGGCAGGCCGGGGCGATCGAGCTTTTTGGGCGACAGCGTGAAAATCTCGCACCCTGTGTCGGTCACGCCGATCGTGTGCTCGTACTGCGCCGACAGCGAGCGGTCGCGCGTTACCGCGGTCCAGCCATCCGACAGAACCTTCACGTGCGGCCTGCCCAGATTGATCATCGGCTCGATGGTGAAGATCATGCCTGGCCGCATCTCGACGCCTTCATTGGCGCTGCCGTAATGCAGGATGTTCGGCGCGTCATGGAACAACTGGCCGACGCCGTGGCCGCAGAAGTCGCGCACCACCGAGCAGCGCTCGCCTTCGGCAAAGGTCTGGATGGCGGCGCCGATGGCGCCGGTGCGGGCGCCCGGCCTGACCGCCGCAATGCCGCGCATCAGGCATTCATGCGTGACTTCGAGCAGCCGCTCGGCGGCGCGCTTGATCGTGCCGACCGGATACATGCGCGAAGAATCGCCGTGCCAGCCGTCGAGGATGTAGGTGACGTCGATGTTGACGATGTCGCCATCCTTGAGCGGCTTGTTGTCGGGAATGCCATGGCAGACGACATGGTTGATCGAGGTGCAGGATGATTTCGTGTAGCCGCGATAGTTGAGCGTCGCCGGCAGCGCGCCGTGGTCCATGCCGAATTCGAAGACGAAGCGGTCTATTGCTTCGGTGGTGACCCCGGGCTGGACCATCGGCACCAGCTCGTCGAGGCAGCGCGCGGTGAGATCGCATGCCTTGCGCATGCCGGCAAAGCCGTCCTCGCCATAGAGGCGGATCTGGCCGGTATTTCTGAGCGGGGCCGTGGCAGCGTCGAGATAGGTGACCATTTTGTCCGTGTAGCGGGTAGGGCCCTGCAAGAGAGCCGACGTGAAGATCTCCCCAGATTTGGCACTTGAGGGCAAAAGGTTCAAGGAAGAACTGCCCGATGCACCCGCACAGTTCGAGATATTCGCCTTGCATGGGCGGTTCAGCGACCCAAGTGACGACACATTTCTGGGCCAAAAGCCGGTCAAAGCAACTTTTGACGACGAACGGCGTTGCTGCGGTGGCGCCAGTTCGGGAGACAGGAAATGGACAGACTGCAATTCGAGGTGCCGGTGCGCATAGCGCCCGCGCCCGGCCTGCCGGTCGAGGAGATCTACGGCGTCGAACAGGCGCTCGATTTTCTCCAGGACTGGCCTGCGCGCCGTCAGGGCCCGATCTACCAGAAAGCCTTCAACGCCTGCTTTGGGGCCACGGTAGACGTGGTCAAGACCGAGGATGCTTGCCGGGCGTTCATGGCGTTTTGCCGGGCCAGCGGACTGATGGCCAGGGATATGATGACGCCGCGCAAGCGCGGCGGTGAGGCGAGGGCGCTCCAGGCCTAAGGGCCGCCGCCGTTTCGCCTGCCCCCCACTGCAACCAATGAAGCGCGTTTGACGCACAGGCGATGTCGCGAGCGTATCGTTGCGTCCCCGCACCCACGTCAGCGCCGTTAAGCTTCCGTTTCCACCTTCCCGGCTACGCCATTGCTTGTTGGCAATGGTTGATTCGTTGCGTCAGTCTCATGGTTCGGAAGATGTCCCCAGAAAAAATCCGTGCATTCCCGATCGACCGTCAGGTATTCTTGGTCAGAGAGGTTGCTGCCAAGCTCGGCAACCTGCATGGCGAGACCGCCACCTCGTTCTGGAGGGCCAAGGCGTCGGAGTTGCTCGATCTTGTGGTCGGCTCCGGCAGGGACAGAACAGCAGCCAGCGATGAAGTGCGCAGGTTTTTCCAAGCCGTGCAAAGAGAGATGTCGGCCGGGGTGGTTGCGGAGCCGATGCCGATTCTTTCCGCTTGAAGAAAATCCTGCACAGCTTTGGCTTCCCACTGCATTCTCCAACAGTGCGAGCAGCAACACATCGGTGTTTGCTGCCTTCGACGGCAAGTTCGCTGATCGGGTGCGAACCCATGGCTGCCTATCGCAGGCGGATGCTCTAGGACATCGATGCTCTCTCTCGCCGCCTCCCGCTGGCCCTAGCCCTTCTCGCTTGCCAGGAAGTGCGCTCGCGCGTTGATCAGCCAGCGAAGCACTTCTTTTTTGAAGCCAATGGACCACTGCTCAAAAATGCACCGAACTTTTTAGCCATTCGTTCATTTATGCGTGCTTTCTAATCTAAGCCATGGCCTTGAATAGCTTCACCCGTGTTCGGCTTGTAATGGACGCCATGCGCCGGAGCACGGGCGCAAATGTCGCCACCATTTTTGCCCTCACCTTGCCGGTCGTTGTCGGCGCTGCGGGCTTCGGCGTCGAGACCTCCTATTGGTACTACAACAGCCTGAGATTGCAGGCGACGGCCGATGCAGCCGCCTATGCCGGAGCGCTCGAACAGATTTCGGGTTCCGACAAGCCGACGATCGTCGCGGCTGCGACCCAGTCCGCGGCGTCGAACGGGCTGGGCTCGGGCACGATCGTCGTCAATACGCCGCCCGCGTCCGGACCGAATACGGCGAAAAAAGCGGTCGAGGTGATCGTCGGCCAGAAGCTCGACCGGATGTTCACCCTGATCTTCACACAGGAAAAGGTTCCCGAACAGGCGAGGGCGGTGGCCGTCATTACCGATGCCTCGAGTGCTTGCATGCTCGCGCTCGATCCGTCCGCGTCGCAGGCGGTGCTGTTTTCCGGCAGCACCAGCGTTAAGCTCACCGGCTGCTCGGTCATGTCCAATTCCATCGCCTCCGACGCCATCAAGCTTCAGGGCGCGGCCGGTCTGCAGGCCGATTGCCTGATATCGGCGGGCGGTGTCTCTCTCAGCAATCCCGTCACCACCGTCTGCGCGGCCCCGATCACCCAGGCACTGCCCGCCGGCGATCCCTTTGTCGACCTGCCGGCCCCGGTGGCCGCGACCCCCTGCCTGAACGACAACAAGGCGACGCTCGGTCCAGGCACCTATTGCAGCGGCATGAACCTGAAGGGCAACGTCACGCTTTCGCCCGGCGTTTATGTCGTCCAGGGCAATCTCAAGATAAACGCCAACGCGGCCATCACCGGCGCCGGGGTGACCATCTTCATGTCCGGCAGCTCGACCGTCAGCATGAATGGCAATGCGTCCGTGAAGCTCAGCGCGGCGACTTCGGGCACCTACTCAGGCGTTCTGTTCTACGGCGACAGGACCGGCATGAGTGCATCCAGCACATTCAACGGCACAGCGGACTCGCTTTTGACCGGGGCCATCTATTTCCCCAAGCAGCAAGTGAGCTATCTTGGCAACTTCTCGGGCAATGGCGGCTGCACCAGGGTCGTCGCAAATACGATTCAATGGTCCGGTAATTCAACCATCAATCAGGATTGCTCGAGCCTCGGAGTGCCCAACATTCCAGCCGCGCGGTCCGTGGCACTGTCCGAGTAGCTCCGTGGGGCGCCGGTCGATGCCGATCCTCGGCGATGATTCGGGCGTTGCGGCGGTCGAGTTCGCGATGGTGCTGCCCATTCTGTGCCTGGTGCTGCTTGGTATTCTGGACGGCTGGTCCTACATAACGAGTTCACTGTCGATGCGCGCCGGTGTGAAGACGGCCGCGAACCTGGTCATGAGCGGATCGACCGATGATGCGGCGACCCAGGCCCTTGCCATTGCGAGCTGGGAAAATCGGCCGGAAGACGGCCAGGTCACGCTAAGCCACATCCGTATGTGCGGGACGACCGTGGTCGACGCTTCCACCATGTGCAGTGGGCCCAAGGTGCCGTCGATCTATGTCCAGATACAGGCATCGGGCACCTGGGTGCCGCCAATTGCCTTCGGCGCCTTTGCCGCTCCCACCGTCATCGGTCACCAGGAGGTGATCCGTGTCCGCTAGGGTAAGCGCGTTGCGGCGGGATCGATCGGGCGGGGCCGGGCTGGAGTTCGCGCTGATCGCCCCCTTCCTTGTCATGCTGCTGTTCGGAATATTCGCCTTTGGCTCGTCGATGCACTCGGTCTCCAGTGTTCGCTATACGCTGGAGACGTCAGCGCGCTCGCTGCAGCTTAAGAACACGCTGACCCAGGCCGACATTCAATCGATCGCCACGCAGAAATTGCAGGCCTTGGGGTTCAAGGACGTGAACGTCACGATCGCCATCGACCCGGTGAGCGGCGGCTTCCGCATGGCGCATCTGACCGCCGCCTATGCCTTCGTCATCGACTTCCCCTACTTCAGTTCCTTCCCGATCAACTACGCGACAACCGTTACCGTGCCGCTGCTTGGCAGCGGCTAGGCTGTGGCCTGATAGCCTCGCGCGCCGGGGCTCTGCCAATGCACCGGTTTGGCGGTCGTGGCGCAAGCTTGGCACTCGGCCTGCTTTTTATGGCACGGGGCTAGCTAATATATTCGTTAGTGCTAATATTAAGATTACGTTACGTCATGTTCGACCATCTGTCGGGTGCAATGTGGGGGTTCCAATGAGAGTGGCTGTATTGTGCGCGGCTGTTGTTTTCGCTGCGACCGGTGTCGCTGTTGCCAAGGAAAAGAAGGCGGCGGTCAGTGACGCTGCCGCCTTGTGTTCCACGAAACCGTCGACCAAGAAGCCCGTTGCAAATCTGGACTGCGGTTTCACCGGAACCGCCAAATCGGAAGATAGCGGGGCAAAGGCAGAGCCGCGTCTCGGATACGACTCCAATCCGTGGATCATAACAGGCTTTTGACTTTGCACTGTCGGATGCCGGTTGAAGCGCTGAAGAGGGTCGTCTTGAGCGGCGCGCGACCCGTTCTCATGTAGGCTCCCGCACGCAAACTAGGCAAATAAATACGGACTTGCCACTCGGGGCTTCGCCCCGTTGTCGCAATGCCGTGAAAGCCCAACTCGACC
Organism: Mesorhizobium sp. M7A.F.Ca.CA.003.01.2.1; assembly: GCF_003998945.1. NCBI lineage: Bacteria > Pseudomonadati > Pseudomonadota > Alphaproteobacteria > Hyphomicrobiales > Phyllobacteriaceae > Mesorhizobium > Mesorhizobium sp. M7A.F.Ca.CA.003.01.2.1. The sequence goes on from NZ_RZRA01000132.1 coordinate 6,753, forward strand.
GTGCAATAAAAAGCCCGCCACGGGGGCGACCTGCGGCGGGCTCTTGGAGCGGCTACATCCCTTAGGAATCGACCACTTTGTAGCAGGATTATGACCCGTGTGGCCGCGTTGGCCTATGGTGTGATCGCGGAAGACTGCGCGTCAGTTGAAGAGAGCAGCAGAGAGCCAAGCGAAATTGCCGACATTGGGAGGGAGGTTTGCGCCAAACGCAAATTTTTCTGGTACGCCCAAGGGGAATCGAACCCCTGTTACCGCCGTGAAAGGGCGGTGTCCTAACCGCTAGACGATGGGCGCGCTCAGACGAAGCGGCTTATACTGGCGTTGTGCGCAACCGGCAACCCGTCAGGTGCCACCTTGGACAACTTTTTTCCAGGCCTGCCAAATCAACGGTTTGCCGAGGGCTGGCAGGCTTGACGATTAGCGGCGACACCCATCGTTTCGTCATCCACGGGCGGAGCAAGGAGCGCTCCGTCGCGAAGACCCGAGGATGACGAAGTTGGGGACGCTTCAGCCTATCTCGAATGTTCAGGAGGCTGGAACGATATTGCCGGAACGGCCTTGGCGGCTGACAGGCGTAGGCCGTCAAATAGCGCTGCTAGCCGTCACCGCCGCTGCGCCGGCGGCAGCGCCAGTTCCAGTCGCGCTCGGGACCGACGTCGACGTGAACCGATTCTGTGTGGCAGTATGTGCCGACACCGCCGCGACCGGGCATGCTTCTGATGTAGCTCGCCAGTTCCCATTTCGAAACGCCGGGAACCTGGATGTCGGCGGCGGCGCAATACATGTGCAGCGAATTCTTGGCGCCGTTGGCGCGCCGGTTGCGGGCCGGGTCGCGATAGCCTGACGTCACCGTCATCTTGCGGCCGTAGTGGCCTTCGATCGTCTTCAGCACGCGCACCAGCGACGGCTTCAGGCAGGCCACATCGACGCTTTCGTTCTGCTTGAGCAGCCCGTTGGGCGCCAGCCGGGCCATGCCGGCGGCGGACGCAACCTGATAGGAGCCGCCCACTGGCCCCTCATCCTCGTTGAGGTCGACGTCGCTTTCGTCATCGAGGCCCGACTTGCGCTTGATCTCGAACAGGGCCGTCTGGCGCACGCCGGGCAGGGCATCGCTGCCGGTGATGTGACCGCTATCGCCACCGAGCGAAGCCAGTTGTACCGGCTTGGCCGTGGAATCGGCCGAGGCAAGCGTGATGATCGGTTTTGCCGCTGCTGGCGTCGCTTTTGCCTGCGCCGGGGGCTGCTCGCCCGTCCGGGCGTTGCTGATGAGGGGGGCTGGTGTCGCCGAGGCTGGCGTTGCGCCAAACATCGAGGCGAGGAAGCCTTTCTTCTTTGGTGCTTCGGCCTGCGGCATCTCGCCAGCCGTCACATAGACCGGGTTGTTCATGGC
>NZ_RZRA01001330.1:0-1093 GCF_003998945.1 Mesorhizobium sp. M7A.F.Ca.CA.003.01.2.1
CAGCCATGGTACTGTGGCGTTCTACGACCATGGGCGCCGGCATCATCACCGCGATACCGTTGTCGTGACAGGTTCCGTTTCCACCCATCGCCACCACCATCGGCACCATCCCGTGGTGATCGAGAACGACGGGTACTGACCACAGATCTCCGGCCCGATTCTTGAAGGAATCGGGCCACGAGAGGCCCTTTGATCATGCTTTTGGCAGCACCGTCGGCAAGACAATTGCCCCTAGCCAGACTTAGGTCTGACCCCTGCCCGACCGAAGTCCAGGTTGGAAACGCATGCGCTTGCCCCAAATTCGGGGTGGCGGGCAAAAATGATCGATGAAACCAAGAGCAGCAGCATGTCGAACCGTGAGACCAAACGATCCGATGCCCTGAGCACGCGAGTAACAGAGATCAAGGCCAGGATGCAGCAAGCCCAGATTACCGAAGACGAGATGAAGACCTTCCAGAAGGTCGCGGCCATCATGGAGGGCGGCGAGGGCCGAATCGAGGTTGACGACCTGATTGCCGCGTCATTCCTCACCGACACGCTGCTGAACAGCCCGAAGCGTTAAGCGACCATGCCGACGATTAGCAGACTTTTTGATTCCCACGCCGATGCGACGCGGGTCGCTAGCGACTTGGTGGCGGCCGGAATTCCTCGCGTACAGATCGCGATCATCGGGCCTTACAATGACGAGACAGGATCTGTTTGGGTTTCCGCTTTGGGATCGGTACTGGGCGCTGCTGCCGGCGGGTTGGCATGTCTGAGCGTCGTTGCGGCAGTTGGCATCAATCCTGTTGCTGCGAGCGTATTGCCAACAGCGGTGGCTGGCGCGGTCTGTGGCGGCGTTGCCGGCGGTCTGTTTGGAACATTCGCCCTGCACGCCATGAAGGCGGATGATCAGGACGTGGCCGAGGGCGTCGTCCTGGTGACGGCGCATGTCGATGAAAATGACGCCGAGATCGCTCAGACAGTGCTCGGCGGTCCCCCGTCGACGTTGGTGGCCGAAGCAGCTTAGGAAAGCCGCCTCGACGTCGCCGGAACCGGCACTCTCCGTTTGCCAGCGATTGAACTCCACACCCGGCAGATAGCAATTCAGACT
>NZ_RZRA01001331.1:0-1091 GCF_003998945.1 Mesorhizobium sp. M7A.F.Ca.CA.003.01.2.1
CGCCGGGTGAGAATTCCATCTCCCTGATACGCCGGCGGATGCTTTCGGCAACCACCCAGGATTGCGAGGGATCCACGCCGGGCAGAAACACGCCGAATTCTTCGCCGCCGATGCGGCCGACGATATCGCTGCCACGCAGTTGCCCCTTGATCGCCTGCGCTATCAGTTTGAGGGCCTGATCGCCGCAATCATGGCCCAGGCGGTCATTGATCGACTTGAAGTGGTCGGCGTCGATGATCAGCAGCGCCCCCGAACGGGTCTGCTCCTGCTTGCGGGTCTGCTCGAGATAGGCTTCGACCAGCATCGAGAAGGCGCCACGGTTCAGCACCGCCGTCAGGCTGTCGGTCGCGGCGATGACGCTGAGATCGCGCTGCGCGATGGCCAGCTGGCGAATCTTCCACATCAGGAAAAACAGAAACGAGCCGCCCAGCACCAAAGGCAGCATCAGGTCGGTCATCTGCGCCCGCCACACGGCCTCGGGCGAAAGATAGGGAAAATTGAAGGAATCGACGAAGAACGCCACGGCAATGAAGAATGCCGTACCGACTGCCGTGACAGCGATCACCCTGCCCCAGCTCGTCGGCGACAGATCGAGCTTCATCGCGTCCACTCCGTTAGCCGTCGCTACTATGACGCACCAACCCAAACAAATTGATAAGACTTTCCCTCCAATTCGATGTCGGCGGCGGAATCAAATCCACCGGCCAACCAGCCCCTGCCTATGACTTGCGACAGACGCTTGGGCAGACGCCACAGGACGGCCGCTGGAAAGCAGCCATCCTGTTTCAAAGTGTGAAGGCGTGGGCCAATTGCCGGCCGGGCAAGGGCAAAACGGCGCGCGAAGCCAGATCGCCCGTCGTCAGTTGAGCGTCGGTTCACCCAGCGCATCGACGACAAAGGATGCCGCGATCAGGTCGTCGGCATCGAGACGCAGGGAGCCTCCGTCGCCTCCCATGGCTGAAGCCACTTTTTGAAAGGTCTTCATTTCGTATTCCGTGATCCGGGCGTCCTGCATCCTGGCCCTGAGATCGGCAATGCGCCGATCGAGGGCCGAAGATATCCCTATTTCTCGCTTCGACATGGCCTGTCTC
>NZ_RZRA01001332.1:0-1089 GCF_003998945.1 Mesorhizobium sp. M7A.F.Ca.CA.003.01.2.1
ATGGCCGGTGCTGCCGTGGCTACAGCCTCCGGCGCTTCGCATGTCAGGCGCGCGCCGAGCCGCCGCGATCAAAAACGGGTTGCCGAAGCTGTGCGGCGCATCGAACTCGATGCAGACGGGCCGGTTTCCCTTTCAGCGCTTGCCGATGGGACGGCGACCAGTCCGTATCATTTCCTGCGCATCTTCCGGCAGGTGGCGGGCATGACCCCCTACCAATTCCTGCTCAGGACGCGATTGCACAGGGCCGCGGTGCGGCTACGCATGTCGGACGATACGGTTTCCGCGATCGCTTTCGGCGCTGGCTTCAGCGATCTGTCGACCTTCAATCGTCGTTTTCGGCGGATCATGGGGCAGACGCCAAGCCAGTATCGCAGCCGCCGTGGCGCATAGGTCGTTTCTGCTTGGTGAATCGGCCCGGTGCACCGCAAAGGCAGACACGCAGGCTTTTGCGTCAGGGCGGTGAAAACCGCCTTGGCCATATCGTCGCAATCATCGGTATCCATTTGAAATTACCATCAAAAATGACACTGGAAAAGTGCCGTGAAGGTTGGAGTTTCGGGCTTGCTTCCTATATAAGCACCAAGTGATTCCTGATTAGATTGTGATCCGATTTGACCGACCAGAAGACACCGCGCGGCGCCGACGGCGGCCCCACCGGCATCGAGCCGATATCCATCGTCGAGGAGATGCAGCGCTCCTATCTCGATTACGCCATGAGCGTGATCGTCAGCCGTGCGCTGCCGGACGTGCGCGACGGCCTGAAGCCGGTGCATCGCCGCATTCTCTTCGCCGCCCATGAGAGCGGCTACCATTGGAACCGCAAATATGTGAAGTCGGCGCGTCCTGTCGCCGACGTGATGGGTAAATACCATCCGCATGGCGATGCTTCCATCTATGACGCCTTGGTGCGCATGGCGCAGGACTGGTCGTTGCGCGTTCCGTTGATCGACGGGCAGGGCAATTTCGGCTCCATCGACGGCGATCCGCCTGCGGCGATGCGCTACACGGAAGCGCGGCTGACCAAGGTCGCGCACGAGCTCCTGGAGGATATCGACAAGGATACCGTCGATTTCCAGGACACGTATGATG
>NZ_RZRA01001333.1:0-1085 GCF_003998945.1 Mesorhizobium sp. M7A.F.Ca.CA.003.01.2.1
CAGCCAGATCGTCTCGATCGACGTCAAGGATGGGCAGATGGTCAGGGTCGGCGACGTTCTGTTCTCGCTCGATGACCGGGCGCTGAAGGCGCAGCTTGCCAAGGATCAAGCGGCGCTCGCCAAGGATCAGGCGATGCTCGCCAGCTCGCAGTCCGATCTCCAGCGCGCCAAGGATCTGGTTGCCAAGCAGGCCGGCACGCAGCAGACCTACGACCAGGCCGTCGCCGCGCAGAAGGCTGCCGCTGCGACCGTTGACGCCGACAAGGCGACAATCGACGCCGACAATGTCCAGCTTGGCTTCGCCACGATCACGGCGCCGATTTCCGGCAGGCTGGGTGCGGTCAGCGTCGCCGTCGGCGATCTCGTCACCGTCAGCAATGGCAACAGCAGCACGGCGACCCCGCTGGTGACCATCACCCAGATGGACCCGCTGCAGGTCAACTTCAATCTGCCGGAAAGCAATCTCGCCCTGCTGCACAAGGCGCTTGCCAATCCGCAGCAGGGCGCGGTGACACTGACCAAGGATGGTGACGCGACGCCGATCGGCAAGGGCACGCTCGATTTCGTCGACTCCAGCGTCGACACTGCGTCGGGCACTATCGCGACGCGGGCAAGTATTCCCAATGCCGACCTTTCGCTATGGCCCGGCCAGTATGTGAATGTCGTGCTCGACGCCGGCATCATGCCGCAGATGACATCGGTTCCTACCGTCGCCGTGCAGCCAAGCCAGAAGGGCCCTTTCGTCTATGTGGTCAAGCCGGACAACACGGTCGAGATGCGGCCGGTGCAGGTGGCGCTGACCGAAGGCGACAACAGCGCCATCAGCCAGGGGCTGAAAAGCGGTGAGAAGGTTGTCACCGAGGGCCAGACACGGCTGAAGGACGGCGCCGCGGTGCATGAAGGCAAGACCACGGCGGGTGCCGCTGCGCCCAAGGTGGCCGAGGCGACCAGCGCCGGCGAGGCCGCCCAATGATCTCCGAATTCTGCATACGCCGGCCCGTCGCCACCCTTCTGATGTCGTTCGCCCTCGTGCTGGGCGGGCTGTTCGCCTACAAGTTCCTGCCGGTGGCCGCACTGCCCAGCGC
>NZ_RZRA01001334.1:0-1083 GCF_003998945.1 Mesorhizobium sp. M7A.F.Ca.CA.003.01.2.1
CATAAGAGCCTGGCCGACAAGGTCGACCTGCAGGTCCAGGTCGCTGGCCCCAACGCGCAACGCCAGATTCAGCAGATCAACGCAATGGTGCAAAGCGGCGCCGAAGCCATTGTCGTGTATCCGATCTCGCCGACCGCGCTCAACCAGGTCGTCAAGAATGCCTGCGACAAGGGCGTGAAGGTCTTTGCGTACGACGCCGAGATCACCGAGCCTTGTGCCTACAACGTCCACATAGACCAGCTGGAAGCGGGCAGGGTGACCGCCGAATGGCTGGTCAAGAAGCTCAATGGCAAGGGCAACATCATCGCCATCACGGGCGTCCCGGGAACATCCGTTGACGATCAGCGGACAAAGGCCGCCAAGGAAGTCTTCGCCAAGTATCCTGATATCAAGATCGTCGGCGAGGCTGTCGGCATGTGGAGCCAGGCGGTCGCCCGCACCGAACTTTCGAAAATCCTGGCCACCCGCAATTGGGACGACATCAACGGACTGTGGATGCAGGTCGGCTGCTTCACCGCCAACTCGATGCAGCTCGAGGCTGGCAAGAAGACCAGCGAACTCCTGCCTTGCGCCGGCGAAGGTTCCAATGGCGGCCGCATCCAGATGCTGCCGGAGGGCACCGAAGTCGAAGGTGCCGCTCCTCCTTATGCACCGGCGGGCGCACAACGCATTTCCTATGCCTCGCCGCCTTATTCGGGTGCGCTGGCGCTGAAGCTTGCCGTCGAGGCGATCGAAGGCAAGGACGTGCCGAAGACCACCATCCTGCCGCTGCCGGTCGTTACCAATGAGACGATCAAGCTGTGCGACGAAGGCACATGGGCGGAGATGAAGGCCGGCTGCAACGCCTTCAAGCCGTCGCTGGTCTCCAATCCGGGCTGGTTTGCCTCGATCTTCTCGGACCAGACACCCGAGGTCGGCCTTAATGCTGCCCTCGTCGGACAACCGGAGAACTAAGCCTCCCAAGGCCCGTGTGACGATGCACGGACAACTGTCCGTGCGTCGTCAATCCATGCCAAGCCGGCGATCGAGGACAATGACAGAACACTCCGAGCTCCCCGCCGTCGAGATCGACGGCATCAGCAA
>NZ_RZRA01001335.1:0-1081 GCF_003998945.1 Mesorhizobium sp. M7A.F.Ca.CA.003.01.2.1
GCGTCGCCTTGACGTGCTCGGGCGTGCCGAAGGCGGGCGCGCCGGATTTCATGTCGACATTGGAGGAGAACGAGCCGTAGACGACCGGCGCACCCGGCCTCACGATCTGCGCCAGCGTCAGCCCGGCCAGCGCTTCGGCATGCTGCAGCGTCAGCGCGCCGGCGACCGTTATCGGCGCCATGGCGCCCGCCAGGCAGAACGGCGTGATGACGGAGACCTGCCCCGCGCGAGCGAAATCGATGATGCCTTGCGCCATCGGAATGTCGAGCTGACGCGGCGAGTTGGTGTTGATGACGGTGTAGCAATGCGCGCTTGCCAGAAACTCCTCTTCCGACAAGCCGCGCGCCAGCCGCAGCATCTCGAACCCGTCCTCGACTTGCGGCGTTCCGCGCGCGAAGACGAACGGGAGCTTGTCCGACAGCGTCAACTGCGCGCGGTTGACGGCATAGTGCCGAAAGCGGTTGTCGACATCCTGCGGTTCGATGCAGGGCCCCAGCATATGCAGCACATCGAAATGCTGCACCAGCCGCATCAGATCCTCGAAATCCGCCAGTGTTCCCGGCCGCCGGCCGCGCTCGAGATCGGTGACGTTCGGCGCCCCGCACCCGGCCAGGAAGGTCATCGAGCCGAGCTCCAGCGTCAGATCGCGGGCGCGCGAACCGGCGTAAGCGTGGATCGACTTCGGCGCCGAGGCGAGTGCCGCCGTCACCATGTCACGGCCGATGCGCACCATGTCGGTGTCTGGATCGACCAGGGCGCCGGCATTGGCAAAATGCTCACGCGCTTGCGGCAGCAGCACCTTGATGCCGAGCTCTTCCAGCACCCGCAGCGCCGTGTCGTGGATCGAAGCCGCCTGGTCGTCCGAAAAGATCGGCTGCGGCAGGAACGGGTTCTTCAGCGAATGGTAATTGGGACGGCGGCTGCTTTCGCTACCGGCCTCGCCCGTGCGTCCACGCCGGCGCTCGCGCCTGCCGTCCCGTGCCGCGTCATCGACCATCGGAAATCCTCCTCATTGCCGCATTGCCTTGCCCAGGGGATCGTAGGGCGAGGCCGCGACGTCACGCTCCGGCCGTTCCTCACC
>NZ_RZRA01001336.1:0-1081 GCF_003998945.1 Mesorhizobium sp. M7A.F.Ca.CA.003.01.2.1
GCGCTATTCCGGGCGAAAAGCGGTTATGCGCTTTCGGGGCATTGCTCGGGGCGCGCTACCCCTTCACATAGCCCATCGCTTCGACGATCCGCCCATCGGCCACACGCATGAGGTTGACGCCGCGCAGCGAATTGCCGTCGGTCATGAAATAGCGCCAGCGGATCGTTGCCCGGTCACCGGCAACGAAGGTTTCCTCGATATCGAAGCGCGTGCCGGCCTGGGTCGCGATCGCCGTCCAAAGCCCGACGCACGCTTCCTTGCCGGCATGGCGAGCGCCGTCCGGCGCCGGCACGGTGTTCTCGATCACGCAATCCTCGGCCACCAGCTCGGCGAGTGCCGAAGGATCATGGCGTTGGAATACGTCGTTGTAGCGCCGCATGATCTCGGCGGTCTTCTGGGACAGATCGTACGCGTTTGCGTCCATGACAATCTCCTGTGTCATCTTCTTTCTCCTGGCTTCATTGACCTTTGGTGGCTTCGACGAGCGTTGCCTTGAGGGTGATCTGAGACACGCCGCCAAGGGCCCGCGAGACGAGGCAGCCCGCCTTGGCGGACTGTGTAAGGCGCTCGAATTCATCTTCGGCAAGTCCCGCGACCTCTGCCTCGGTTTCGAGTTCGATGCGGGTGATCGTCGGACCGGCAGCGGTTGCGCCAAGATGCACCTTGGCGACGGTGCTGATGCTTGTCGGGACATAATTGGCGTTGCCCAGTATGGCGCTCAGCGCCATCGAGAAGCAGCCTGCATGCGCCGCGGCGATCAGTTCTTCCGGGTTGGTGCCCGGCCCGTTCTCGAAACGCGACGGGAAGGAATAGGCTCTTTCGAAGACGCCGCTGCCGAGCCGCAACCGGCCCGAACCTTCCTTCAACGTCCCTTGCCATTTGGCCGAGGCTTCACGAATTGTCATGGTCGTTCTCCCTTGGGTTTGAGGACTCGATGGGTCAGGCGCCGTCGATGATCACCTTCCCGAAGACGTCGCCCTGCTGGAAATAGCGATAGGCATCGCCGGCCTCGGTAAAGGCGAAGACCTTGTCGATGACGGGCCGCAGGCGGTGCTGCGAGAAGGCGGGCAGCATGGCTTCG
>NZ_RZRA01001337.1:0-1079 GCF_003998945.1 Mesorhizobium sp. M7A.F.Ca.CA.003.01.2.1
GCCAAGCAACTCGGCTACCTGCCGGTCGCCGATCAGGTGACGCTGCCCTCGCGGCCCGCCCACCTCGAATTCCTGCTGCCGATCGGCAGCAATGCCTTCATGCGCGATCTCGCCGGGCATATCGAGGACTACGCCGCGCGTCTGCCGCTTGTCGCCTCGTGCCGGATCCACAATCTCGCCGGTATCTCGCCGAACGCGCTGCAGAGCGCTGTCGAAAACCTGTCGCTCAGGGCCAATGGCGTTGGCGTGATCGCTGTCGATCATCCGCGTACGCGCAACATCCTGCGCGACATCGTCGAAGCCGGCATGCGTGTGGTGACGCTGGTGTCCGATGTTCCGACGGCACCGCGCGCGGCCTATGTCGGCATCGACAACCGGGTGGCGGGACGAACGGCGGCGCTGCTGATGGGACGCTTCCTTGGCGGCCGCACCGGCCATCTGGCGATGGTCGTCGGCTCACGTTCCTATCGCGGCCACGAGGAACGCGAGATGGGTTTCCGCTCGGTGCTCAATGAGGAGTTTCCCAATCTGACCGTCAGCAGCGCCGTCGAGATCAACGACGAGCCCGATGCCAGCTACACCGAGACCATGAAGGCACTGCACGACGAGCCAGAGTTGCTCGGCATCTATTGCGTCGGAGCTGGACATTCGGGCGTTGCAAAGGCGATCCGCGAGGCCAGGCCGAACCGCAAGCCGGTGTTCATCTGCCACGACCTGACCAAGGACACGCGCGGTCATCTCGTCGACGATCTCGCCGATGTCGTCATCGACCAGAATGCGCGGCTGATCGCCGAGCAGTCGGTCATTCGCCTGCTCGGCTCGATTGCCTCCTCCGCACCCTATCTGACGCGCAAGTTCATCGAACCGCGCTTGATCTTCAGGGAAAACGTGCCGGTGCAGTGAAGCAGGCGGCCTGCAAAAATGCCTGTTGCCGGATTTGTATGATAATTGGCACGGCAAATCTGCACAGCAGCTATGCAAGTTTCTTTGTTGCCGAATCGTTGGGCAACTCGTAGGTTCTGGTTGTCGGCCATCTACTCCTCCCAGATGCGATGCCGACGCTGAATGGGGTGCACCTC
>NZ_RZRA01001338.1:0-1078 GCF_003998945.1 Mesorhizobium sp. M7A.F.Ca.CA.003.01.2.1
CAGCCGGTCCGCCCATTCCTCGATGCCGGACCGTGTCGACAAAAGATCCTGCCGGATCTCGACGAGGACGGCGGCGATGCCGCGATCGTCGCCATGGATGGGCACGGCGTAGTCGGCGTCGCGGCTGATCACATAGGGTACATTGGCCGCAACATTGAGCGCCGCATCGGTGCGCAGGCCCGAAAGGATCGCTTCGGCGAGACCTCTTGCTTGGTCATGCAGCACGCCGGCATGCCAGGGCCTGCTGACGCCGAGGAAGACCGGCGTGAAAGAATGGATCGTCACGATCCGCGTCTGCCGGCCTGCTTGTGCCCGGCGGTCGAGATAAGCGGTCACCCGGTCATGGAACGGCGAAAAGATGATCTCGGCGCGCCGGGTCCGCTCCGCCGCATCGATGCCGACATTCCCGGGAATGTCGGTGTCTTCCGACAGTACCGGAATGCTGCCTGGCGTGCCCAGTGGCCGGTTGAGGTCGATCAGCAGCCGCGAATAGCCGCTGAGGAAGGCCGGAGCATCGAGCTTCGACGACAGCAGGCGGGTCACTTCGGCGGCGCCGATATCCCAGGCGATGTGGCGCTGCAGATGGTGGGCATCGAGGCCAAGCTGTCGATACTCGACCGGCATGTGGTTGGACGCATGCTCGCACAACAGCACGATATCGGAACGGCCGTGCTCGTTGAGGGCCTCGACGGCCTCGGGCCAATCTTTTTTTGTCACTGCGGTCATCAATAGAGCGTCCGGTAGAGATCGCAGATGGAGGCCGGATCGAGACCGGCAAGACGCTCGGCTTCATGTCGCTTGAGGCCGACGAAGGTTTCGATGAAGACGGGCGCGAACCATCCCGTCACGGTGCCGTCGGCCAGCAGCGCGTCCAGTGCCGCGGGCAGGGTTTCGGGCAGGCGCACCAGACCAAGACTTGCCCGCTCCGCCTCGCTCATCAGTGTCGGGTCGCCGGTGACCAAAGGTGGCGACGGCAGGCCCGCCTCCAGCCCCTCCAGCCCGGCGCGGATGATCGCCGCCAGCGACAGATAGGGATTGCCGGTGGCGTCGGCGGCCCGGTATTCGATGTTGTATTGCC
>NZ_RZRA01001339.1:0-1076 GCF_003998945.1 Mesorhizobium sp. M7A.F.Ca.CA.003.01.2.1
CTTCCATACCGGCCGGCGGCGCGGCCTGCTGCTGTTCCTGGTGACGCTGCCGTTCTGGACCAGCTATCTCCTGCGCGTCTTCGCCTGGAAGATCGTGCTCGCCTACAATGGCGTTTTGAACTCGGCGCTGATCGAAAGCGGCATCTGGTCCGAGCCGACATTGGCCTTTCTCAACACGCCGGCCGCCGTCGTCGTCACGCTGGCGCACGCCTATGCGCCTTTCGCCATCCTGCCGATCTACGTGGCGCTGGACACCATCCCGAAATCGCTGATCGAGGCCGCTTCCGATCTCGGCGCGCGGCCATTCACCTCTTTCCGCCGGATCGTGCTGCCCAATTCGATGCCGGGCGTGCTGGCGGCAGCCCTCGTCGTCTTCGTGCCGACGGTCGGCGACTATGTCACGCCGGCGCTCGTCGGCGGCCCGGCCAGCACCATGATCGGCACGCTGATCCAGGCGCAATTCGGCAAGGCCAATGACTGGCCGTTTGGCGCAGCACTCTCCGTCGCCGTCATGCTGGTCATCCTGTGCGTGGTGCTGGTCGCGCGCTTCGCCGACCGCAGATTTGGCAGCCGCACATGAGCACTGCACGCACGCACGGAGGTGGCCGCTGGCTCGGCATGTATATCGCCGCCTATCTGGTCTTTCTCTATCTGCCGGTGCTGCTGATCCCGCTGTTTTCCTTCAACAACTCGATCCAGGCAGCGTTTCCGCTGCAAGGTTTTACCTTGCAATGGTACGCGACGCTGTTCGGCAATTCGGCGCTGACCGGTGCACTCTTGAACAGCCTCGCCATCGGCGCCTTCGCCGCCACGGGTGCGACGCTGTGCGGCATAACCGTATCCTACATGGACCTCTACGGCCGCTCGCCGCTGGCCGCCACCATCAGCGCCATCGCAAGGCTGCCGATCCTGATCCCGGGCGTCATCGTCGGCATATCGCTGCTGATCCTCATCAACCTCGTTGGTCTGGGGCCATCGCGCGTCGCCATCGTTCTCGGCCATATATTGGTGGCGCTGCCGACGACCGTGGTGATCATGCGCAGCCGCTTCGCCGCCATCCCGAAAACCATTCGCGA
>NZ_RZRA01000133.1:0-8124 GCF_003998945.1 Mesorhizobium sp. M7A.F.Ca.CA.003.01.2.1
GGCCCAGACTGACGCGACCACGCCTGCACCCATCGAAATCCCCGCCAGCACCGTATCGCCGGGCGTCGAGGCCAGGGCATCGCGCGCCCTTTGGCAAATGACCTCCCAGCCGATCCGCGCCTTGATCGCGAAGCCTTGCTCGAGATCGTCCGTCGCCACGCCCGCATAGAGGTCCGGCAGCGAAACGGCGTGACCGGCGGCGCCCAGCTTTCCAGCGAGATGCCGCTCGTGCTCGCGCAGCCCCAGAACCGAATGAAACAGGATTATGTTCGCGGACATCCGGTCATGATACCTGCCGGCACATGCCGTCTCAACGGCTGGGTACGTCATGAGGCGTGCGGCTTCCATTCTCCCGGCGTGGCACTACTTTGGACTGAACCCAAAGCACTCGACTGGAGAACAACATGAAGCCGCAAATCATCTGCCATATGCTGGCATCCCTTGACGGCAGCCTCCACCCCAGCCGCTATACCTCGAGCCCCGATGGCACCCGGGCCGAGTGGTCGAGCCTCTACGAGCATATCCATAATGATCTCGCGGCTGATGCCTGGATCGTCGGGCGCGTCACCATGGCCGAGATGAGCAAGGCCGGCGCGCATCCGCCGGCCAATGCCGGCAAGGTCGACCGGCCCTATCATTTCGCGCAAATAGGTGCGGGTTATGCCGTGGCGCTCGATGCCTCGGGCAAGCTTCATTTTTCCAAACCCGACATCGGTGGCGACCATGTCGTGGTGCTGCTTGGGCGCGACGTTGCCGACAGCCATTTGGCAGAGCTTGCCGCCGACGGCGTGTCCTATATCGTCGCGGAAACCGGCGATATCGATCTCGCCGCGATGCTTGAGGTCCTCGGACGCGAACTCGGCATAAGCCGGCTGCTGCTCGAGGGCGGCGCCAGCATCAACGGTTCCTTCCTCGCCGCCGGGCTCGTCGATGAATTGAGCCTTCTCGTTGCACCCGCGATCGACGGACGGGCCGCCAATCAGGGTTTCGTCGAGTTCGGCGAGAGCGGCCTGGCGGGCAAGACGCAGCTGTCCCTGAAGAGCTGCGAGGCGCTGGCGCATGGGCTCGTCCATCTGCGCTACGCGGTCAGCCCTGGAGCATAATCCCGAAAGGTCGCGGCGTGGCCCAGGGTCTCCGCGACGGGGCTGACGAAGTCAGAGACTTCGGCTCACCTCGAGCGTTGCTAAGCGCATCAATACCGCATGGCGTCGAGATCGGCGATCAGCGTCGGGCCGGTGGGGTGCCAGCCGAGCCGTGCCTGGGTCAGAGCGCTGGAGGCCGGCAGATCCATCGGCGCGAACATCGCCATCCAGCCGAAATGCTCCGCCGCCTTTTCCGGCGCAATGGAAACCACCGGCAATTTCAAACCCCGGCCGAGCGCCTCGGCGATAGCGCGCACTTCGACACCTTCCTCGCCGACCGCGTGATAGCGCGCGCCCGGCTGCCGCTTTTCCACGGCGAGCCGGTAAAGCCGCGCCGCATCGAGGAGGTGGCCCGCGGAGTAGCGATTGCGGCCGTCGCCGACATAGGCCGAGACGCCCCTTTCACGCGCGATCTCGATGAGCGGCGTGATAAGGCCTTGCTTGACCGGATTGTGGACCTGCGGCAGCCGCACCACCGACACATTGATGCCGGCGTCCAGCAAGGCATTGCCGGCCAGCTCCGAGGCGATGCGCGGATTGGGATGGCTGGCGTTGAAGACGTCCTCGATCGCCAACTGGCCATGCCCGGGGCTGCCCATGCCGACGCCAGAGGTGATCACCAGCGGCCGGTCGGAGCCGGCGAGCGCGGCGCCCAGTGCGGCGATGACGCGTTTGTCCTTTTCGCAATTCTCGGCAAACCGCGAAAAATCGTGGTCGAATGCCGTGTGGATCACGCCGTCCGCCTTGGCCGCGCCATCGCACAGCCCTTCGGGCTCCTCGAGCGTTCCGCGATGCACTTCAGCACCGGCGGCGGCCAGCGCCTCGGCGCCGGCGTCGGAGCGGGTCACGCCGACCACCTGATGGCCTGCCTTGATGAGTTCGGGAACGATCGCGGAACCGATGAAACCGGTCGCGCCGGTGAGAAAGATACGCATGCAAAATCTCCTGTACAGTTGCCTGCGTAATATTGCCGGTCTATTATTCTATTAAAGTAGTGATCTTATCGTGGTATAATGGCTAACAGGATGCCTTCCAATTCCGGCTCACTAGCAGCGTTCCTCAAAGACCGGCGCACCCGGCTTGATCCCGCATCATTCGGGTTTTCCGGACGCAGACGCACGCCGGGGCTGCGCCGCGAAGAGGTCGCACAGCGCGCCAACATCAGCCCGACCTGGTACACATGGCTGGAACAGGGCCGCGGCGGCGCACCCTCGGCCGATGTCCTCAACCGCATCGCCAAGGGGCTGCTGCTGACCGAGGCGGAGCGCGAACATCTTTTCATGCTCGGGCTGGGGCGCCCGCCCGAGGTCCGCTACAGGGGCGTCGAAGGCGTCAGCCCCCGGCTGCAGCGCCTCATCGACACGCTCGATGCCAGCCCCGCCATAGTCAGGACCGCCACCTGGGACGTCGTTGCCTGGAACCGTGCCGCGAGGGTCGTGCTGACCGACTACAGCACCCTGCCCGAGGGCGAGCGCAACATTCTGCGCTTCATGTTCCTCAGTCCCCATATCCGCGCCAGGCAGCACGACTGGCAAAACCTCGCCCGTTTCGTGGTGGGCGCGTTCCGGGCCGATGCGGCACGCGCCGGTGCTGTCTCCGAGGTGCGTGAACTCGTCGACGAACTCTGCAGCGCCAGCCCCGAGTTTGCCGCCCTGTGGCGGGAAAACGGCGTGCTCAGCCATGGCGACGGGACAAAGCGCCTGAAGCACCCGGAACTTGGCGATATCGAACTGGAATATTCGGGCTTCGCGGTCGACGGCCGGCCGGATTTGAGCCTGACCGTCTACAACCCGGTCGACAGCGCCGTCGCCGACCGTATTCGCACGCTGGCCCTCACCCGACACCCCAAAGAGTAAGGGCGGGACGACCTATCCGCTGCGATGACTCCCGCCCGCTCTCAAGCGCGCTCGCAGACCGCCTTCAGGATCTGCAAGGTCGGTCCCCAGTAGAGATTGGCGTGCGGACGGATCGCCGGTTCGGCGAAGTCGCTGAGCGTCAGTGTCAACAGTGTTCCCCCATCCGCCGGCGCCAGGTCGAAGCTGACCACGGTGTGATTTTCGGGCACGTCCGCCAGACGCGAGGCCGACAGCGTGCTCCAATAGCTGTAGGCGAAGCTCATTCCCGGCTCAAAAGTGCGGATGGTGCCGTGGTTTTCGAACGGTATTCCGTGCAGCAGTCCGCGCATGACGATCGCGCCGCCGGCCTGCCCTTGCAGGCTGACGGTCAACTCCTCGTCGGACATCCATTGCGGGATCATTTCTGGCGTCGTTAGTATCCGCCAGACCTTGGCCGGCACGGCACCGATGACGACGGTCTTGGTTATCGGCGCAGCGGACTCACTCATGGGGTGCAGATTATAGCGGATGCGGCGGCGACAATATCGCTGTTCCAGGCGGTACGGATGCCGCCATTGCCCCTTGCCCTGTATAGGAAGACAGCACCACGCTTGCGAAGCCATTGCAGCCCGTGGCATCTGTCGGCTCCACCAGCGCAGACGGCACCATGACACCACGGCAGACACGGCAGAGCGGCAGGCAGGGGGCGCCCGGCGTCAGTCTCAACCGGGCGCTGTCGAAGCTCGGCCTGTGCTCGCGCACACAGGCCGAGGTGCTGATCGCCGAAGGCCGCGTGCGCGTCGGCGGCAAGGTGGTGCGCGATGCGGCGCTGCGCGTCGACCTCGACCGCGACCGCATCGTCGTCGACGACAGGCCGGTGGTTGCCGAGCGCAAGGTCTACCTCATGCTCAACAAGCCGCGCGGGCTGGTCACCACCCGCGACGACCCGCAGCAGCGCGACACCGTCTATGCCTGCCTGGAAGGGCTCGATCTGCCCTTCGTCTCGCCGGTAGGCCGGCTCGACAAAGCCAGCGAAGGCATGCTGCTGATGACCAACGACACCCGGTTTGCCAACCGGCTGATGGACCCGGCCTCGCATCTGCCCAAGACCTATCACGTGCAGATCGGCACGGTGCCGGACGAGGCGATGCTGGAGACGTTACGCGCGGGCGTGACCGTCGACGGCGAGACCCTGACCGCCAGCTCGATCGAACTCTTGCGCAGCGGCGGCCGCACCGCCTGGCTGGAGATCGTGCTCGACGAAGGCCGTAACCGCCACATCCGTCGCCTGCTCGCCGCGCATGGCGTCGAGGTCCTGCGCCTCATCCGCATCGCTATCGGCCGCCTGCCGCTCGGCGACCTCGCCAAGGGTACGGCACGGCATTTGACAGCAGAAGAGTTGGCGCTGCTGAGGGGGTAAGCAGGGCGTGCCGCTGGTGCAGGCGCACGGCGATCCTTCCTGACGGAAAGCTGTCAGCAGGCCTGGCCTATAGGTCGGATGGGAGCCGGCCACGGCTTCAACGATCAGGGAGCCAATGCAATGAATTTCGTCTCCGTCCGCATCATCACGTCGGACGTCCAGCGTCTCGTTCACTTCTACGGTGAGATCACCGGCATGCCCGTGACGGTGTACACGGAAGACTTCGCCGAACTGGCGACGCCGACCTGCACGCTGGCGATCGGCAGCACGCGCACCTTGATGCTGTTCGGCGGCGACATCGCCCGCCCCGCCGACAACCACACCGCCATCATCGAGTTCCGCGTCGGCGACGTCGATGCTGAATTCGCCAGGCTCTCGGACCTCCTCAGGAATATCACTGTGCAGAAGCCGACCACCATGCCCTGGGGCAACCGCTCGCTGCTGTTTCGCGACCCTGACGGCAATCTGGTGAATTTCTTCACGCCGGTAACCGCTGAGGCGATCAGGAAATTCGACAGATAGGCGTAAGCGGCGCCGCTGGCCGAAGCTGCTCTATTTCTGGTTCCATTTCCGGATGACCGGCTCGCTCAAATCATGCTCGTAGCCGAGCACGCTGATGCTGGCCGTATCGAGCACGAGCAGCGCGCCGCCCTCCGGCGGCAGCCCGATCCAGCGCGCCGCCAGCACGCGCAGAAAATGCGCGCTGGAAAACACCAATATGCTGGCATTGGCCTCGCGCAGCCCAGCGATAATCCTGTCGGCCCGCGCGCCGACATCGGCCGCCATCTCGCCCTTTGGACACCCATCGCGAAACACATTCCAGCCGCGGCGCTCGGCCAGGATCTGTTTTGTCGTCAGCCCCTCATAGGCGCCATAGTCCCACTCCTGCAGATCGTCCTTCTTGACGCTCTGCGCGCCGAAGCCGGCCAGTACGCTGGTGTTGTAGGCGCGCTGCGACGGGCTCGACCATACGGCCGAAAAAGACAGGCCCTCGAGCCTGTCCGCGAGACCCCGCGCGGCGGCCTCGCCAACCGGGGTCAACGGCATGTCGGTGCGGCCGGTATGCTGCCCCGAAAGGCTCCATGCCGTTTCACCATGCCGGACCAGATGGATTTGCGGATACGGGTTGCTCATGGACTGCCTTTCAATGTCACCGGCACCTTAGGCGACGATGCGGCAAAGGGGAATCCGCTTGGTACAAGACTGCGTGGTCGCCTGGCCTTGATCCGCGGCGGGGCCGGCCCTGTGATCGGCCCGAGGCCGCAACTATATCAAGGCCAGCCCTCCACAAGGCTCCCGCCACCTCAAGGGCATCGGCCCTTGCGCAACAGGTCATGTCATCATGTACAAACATTTGCTCATCGCCACGGACGGATCGGAACTGGCCGACAAGGGCGTTACCCACGGCCTGACATTGGCCAAGGGCCTCGGCGCCTCTGTTACTTTCATCACCGTCTCCGAACAATTCCCGATCTTCGCCTGGGGCGGCGCCATGGCCGGCTACGCCGCCGGCGATGAACTGGCCGCCTATCAGGAAGAAGCGCGCAAATACGCCAAGGAAGTTCTCGACAAGTGCAAGGCATCGGCCGACGCCGCCGGCGTCTCGGCGGAGGTCGTGCATGTCGAGGACAAAAGGCCCGCCGAAGCCATTCTGGAACTGTCGCAGGCCCTGGGCTGCGACCTGATCGTCATGGCTTCGCACGGCCGCCGCGGACTAGGCAAGCTGCTCCTCGGCAGCCAGACGGCGGAAGTGCTGTCCTACACGGAGATCCCGGTGCTGGTCGTGCGGTAGGGCTACTACGGATCGCATGCTCCATCGAAGCGGGTAATGACAATGTCGTTACGCTGTGCTAGATATGCGCAACGAAGGAGCCGTCCATGCCAACGTCACATCATCCGGTGCCGAAGAGCGTTCCGCTCAACATCCGCGTCAAGCCGGAAGTTCGCAATCTGATCGACCGCGCAGCCGAATTGCTCGGTAAGAATCGCACCGACTTCATGCTTGAAGCCTCGCAACGCGCCGCTGAGGAAGCGTTGCTCAACCGTCTCGTGTTTACCGTCGAACCGGATGTCTACGCTGCGTTTCTGGCACGCCTCGACGCGCCGCCGCAGCCCAACGACCGATTGCGCCGCACGATGACGACAAAGGCTCCGTGGGAAGCTGCGTGACGCTGTCGGTCCCGGTTCCACTCGCGGATCATCACGAACTCGGGGAATTTTCGTCGGGCATTACAGCGCTCGACGATTGGTTGAAAAAACGTGCTCGCACCAATCAAGCGGGCGGTGCATCCCGGACCTATGTGACTTGCAAAGGCAACCGTGTGATTGGCTACTATGCCGTTGCCAGCGGCGCCGTGAAAATGGTCGAAGCTTCCAGCCGTTTCCGGCGCAACATGCCCGATCCGATCCCCGTCGCAGTGCTAGGCAGGTTGGCCGTAGACCAAGCCTATCACGGTCGGGGCATCGGTCGGGCGCTGGTAAGGGATGCCGGTCTACGAATTCTCCAGGCTGCTGAAATACTGGGCATCAAAGGCATAGTGGTGCATGCGATTTCCGACGATGCCCGAGCTTTCTACATCACCATCGGGTTCGAGCCCTCGCCGGTCGAGCCGTTGACACTCATGGTCACGCTCGCTGATCTCAGCGAAAGCATTGGCTGACGACTTCCTGCCAGTGCTCTGGGGAAGTCCGGCGCCTAGAACACCAACTCCCCCACGAGATAGACCCCAAGCGCCAGCAACCCCGCGAAGAACACTTTGCGGAAGGTCTCGACGCTCATCTTCTGGCGCAGCGCCTGGCCGGCGAACATGCCGGCCAGCGCCGGCACAAGGGCTGCGACCGACCCCACCAGTTGCGCACTCGGCGACGCCAGGGCGCCTGCCTTGAACAACCCGATGGCGAGCGCCGCCGTCGACACGGTGAAGGACAGGCCGAGCGCCTGGATCAGGTCTTCTTTCTCCAGCCGCAGCGACTGCAGATAGGGCACCGCCGGGATGACGAAGACGCCGGTGGCGCCGGTGACCAGCCCGGTCGCCACCCCGACCAGCGGTGACATCAAGGCTTCGCGGCGCGCCGGCGTGGTGAAGCCGGCTTTGGCGAGGCCGAGGATCGCATAAAGCACCAGTGCGGCGCCCAGCCCCACTGAGGCCGCGCCCGTATGCGTGCCGGTCAGCAGGCCGGCGCCGGCAACGGTGCCGAGCATCACGCCGGCCATCATCGTCCACAGCCGCTTGCACAGCCGGGCGAAGGACGGGCCGGTCAGCAATTGCCAGAGGTTGGTAACCAGCGACGGGATCAAGAGCAGGGCAGCCGCCTGCGCCGGCGGCATCGTCACCGCCAGCAGGCCCATCGCAACGGTCGGCAGGCCCATGCCGACGACGCCCTTGACGAAGCCGGCGGCGAGGAACACGGCGCCGATCCAGGCGAGGATGCCGGCGCTCAGCATGATCGTATCTTCAGGGCCGGATCAGTCATGCAGCAGCATATCGGTTGCGTCGGCATCCGGGCTGGCGGCCTTTGCCGGCGCCGCATCGCGGCTGGTGGATACGACCGTCGCCGCGCATCCCCGCAGGCCTGATCCCGCTCGCGCCATGGCAAGGCCGGCCACCGCAATGGCCAGCACGATCGCCGTGCTTTCAAGAATGCCGAGCCGGCCTGATGTTCGTTCGTTCATCGCAATTCTCCTTCGAAACTGTTTGACGAAAATCCTGGCCGATCACAATGTGGA
>NZ_RZRA01001340.1:0-1075 GCF_003998945.1 Mesorhizobium sp. M7A.F.Ca.CA.003.01.2.1
GTCCTGCCGGACATCTCCCCCTCGAGTGGGGAGATTGGCAGTTTCGGCGCCTCGCTCAGTCCCGCAAGGTCGGCGATTGGCGAAAGCCGTCGCGACATCCAATCTCCCCCCTTGAGGGGGAGATGTCCGGCAGGACAGAGGGGGGCGCTGGCCCGCGGCGTTGCCGCAATTTGCAACTACCCGGCCAACGCCAGCTTCGCCACGGCCGGAGCAAAAGGCCGAATGTTGATCCCGTCCCTGGTCATGGTGACGAAGCTCGATGGCGGGATCGCCTAGGCGCGATCCGGAAGAGCCGCAGGCTCCTTGGTCGCGTGCGTGCCTCTGTTGTGCGTCCGCTCGTAAAGCTCGCGAACGATTCGGCTGGCGGTAGTTTCAAACAGAAATGGCAAGAAAGCATGAACGAGCGCGGCGCCGGCCGCCATCAACAGGCGCGACGAAAACCAGGCGGCAAAGCCCATGTGGCTGAAATAGGTTTCGCCGACCTTGGCCGGATGAGAGGTGAAAATCCTTGCGACCGACATGCTGGTTCCCCTTCAGCGCTTGAAGTTCCTGATATGAGTATCCTGACATGCTTCGCCGGTTCATCGGTCTCAAAATGTCCTTGTATTTCGGTGATGCATGGAACAAATATCCCACATGGCGCTGGAAATTGACGAAATCGACCGGAAATTGCTCGCCGAGTTGCAACGCGACGGCACGCTGTCGGTCGACCAGTTGTCGGAACGGGTGGCGCTGTCGCGCAATGCCTGCTGGCGCCGGGTGAAGCGGCTGGAGGAGGCCGGTGTCATCACCGGCAGGGTGGCGCTGGTCGATGCCGAAAAGCTCGGGCTTGGCCTTTCCGTCTTCATCCTGATCCGCACGTCCAACCACGATCCGGAGTGGCTGCAGAGATTCCGGGCGGCGGTGACCGGCTTTCCCGAGATCATCGGCGTCTACCGCATGTCCGGCGACCTCGACTACGTTCTGCGCGCCCGCGTCGCCGACGTGAAGGCCTATGACCGGCTCTACCAGCGGCTGATCGCCAAGGTGGCGCTGTCTGATGTTTCCGCCTCTTTCGTGATGGAAGAGATCAAGG
>NZ_RZRA01001341.1:0-1073 GCF_003998945.1 Mesorhizobium sp. M7A.F.Ca.CA.003.01.2.1
GATTTCAGCCGCCGATTTGTCGATGCCGGTGGCAACCACCGAGACGCGGATGACGCCTTCGAGTTCCTCGTCGAAAGTGGCGCCCAGGATGATGTTGGCGTCCTGGTCGACTTCCTCGCGGATACGGGTCGCCGCTTCGTCGACTTCGAACAGCGTCAGGTCGCGGCCGCCCGTGATCGAGATCAGCAGGCCCTTGGCGCCCTTCATCGAGGTTTCGTCGAGCAGCGGGTTGGCGATCGCCGCTTCGGCGGCGGCCATCGCGCGGCCCTCGCCCGAAGCTTCGCCGGTGCCCATCATCGCCTTGCCCATCTCGCGCATGACCGAGCGCACGTCGGCGAAATCGAGATTGATCAGACCTTCCTTGACCATCAGGTCGGTGATGCAGGCGACACCGGAATAGAGCACCTGGTCGGCCATGGCGAAGGCATCGGCGAAGGTGGTCTTGTCATTGGCCAGCCGGAACAGGTTCTGGTTGGGGATGACGATCAGCGTATCGACGCATTTCTGCAATTCCTCGATGCCGAAGTCCGCGGTCTTCATGCGGCGCTGGCCTTCGAAGTGGAACGGCTTGGTGACGACGCCGACGGTGAGGATGCCCTTTTCGCGCGCTGCGCGGGCAACGACGGGAGCAGCACCGGTGCCGGTGCCGCCGCCCATACCGGCTGTCACGAAGCACATATGGGTGTTGGTCAGGTGATCGAGGATTTCATCGATGCACTCTTCCGCCGCCGCACGGCCGACTTCCGGCTGCGATCCCGCACCGAGCCCCTCGGTGACGTGAGCGCCGAGCTGGATCAGGCGGCCTGCCTTCGACATGGTCAGCGCCTGCGCGTCGGTGTTGGCCACCACGAACTCGACGCCGCGCAAACCGGCGGTGATCATGTTGTTGACGGCATTGCCGCCGCCGCCGCCGACACCGAACACGGTGATGCGCGGCTTAAGCTCGGTGATGTCCGGCTTTTGCAGATTGATGGTCATTGTCTCCGTCCTTTGCCTTTCACGCCGCTTCGCCGCCGCGGCCGCCTATGGGGCTGTCCCCGTCAATTTTAGAAACTGTCTCTCAACCACTGACT
>NZ_RZRA01001342.1:0-1071 GCF_003998945.1 Mesorhizobium sp. M7A.F.Ca.CA.003.01.2.1
GTCTAGCCCTGCACTACTCCTTCGCGCGAAAAACTTCCGGCACGACGAACACTTCGTCGGCCCGGCCATAGCCTCCGTCGGCGACCTCCTCGACCAGCACCATCGTGTAGGGGCGCACGCCCTCACCGAAAAAGTCCACGAACATCGCGGTCGTTCGATGGATGAGGTCTTCCTTCTGCGCTTTGGAGAGGGCCGCTTGCGGTAGCTTGATGTTGGCGAATGGCATGATGTTTCCTTAGCTTTTCGAGTGTGGAAGTCAGGCAGTCAGGAGAGCCAAGCCGGCCTGGTTGCCGCCTCAGACCACGCCGCCATTGGCGCGGATGATTTGCCCGTTGACCCAGAAGCTGTCCGGACCGGCCAGGAACGAGACCAGCCCGGCAATGTCGTCGGGCTGGCCGAGCCGGCCGAGCGGGATCATCTTGCCGATGGCCTCGATCTGCGCCTCGCTCTTGCCGTCCGTGAACAGCGCGGTCTCGATCGGTCCGGGCGCCACCGCGTTGACGGTGACACGGCGCGCGCCAAGCTCCTTGGCCAGGATGTGGGTCATCGCCTCGACACCCGCCTTTGTGGCGGCGTAAACGCCGTAGCCCGACTGATAGAGACCGACGACGCTGCTGGAAAAATTGATCATGCGGCCGCCGTCGCGAAGCCGGCGCGCACCTTCCCGCATGCCGCGAAACACGCCGCCGAGATTGATCGCGATCTGGGTGTCGAACGAAGCATCGTCGGTCTGCGCGATCGGCGAAATCTTCATGATGCCGGCATTGTTGACGAGGATGTCGATGCCGCCGAACGCCTTCTCGCCGGCGTCGAACAGCACGGCGATGCCGTTCGGATTGGCGATATCGGCCTGCACGGCGATCGCCCTGCCGCCGCCGGTCTCGATCGCGCGGACCAGTTCTTCGGCCTCCGCACGGCCCCGTGCATAGTTGACGACAACGGCGACGCCGTCACGGGCGAGCCGCTGTGCGATGGCGGCGCCGATGCCTTTGGAGGCGCCGGTCACGATCGCGGTTCTGGTTTGATTTGTCATCGAAGTCTCTCCGCGTTGTTGGTGACACGGATATAGGC
>NZ_RZRA01001343.1:0-1069 GCF_003998945.1 Mesorhizobium sp. M7A.F.Ca.CA.003.01.2.1
CACCCGCGCGTCGGCGGGCTGACCAAGGACAAGATTGTCGGCATTGACGGCGTCGGCTGACCGTCAGGCCGCCAGGACTTCCGGCACCCGCATCGCCGGAGGCGTATTTCTGCTCCGGCCTGTCCGCACCTCGCCGTCGATCACGACCATGCCAATGCCTGGAAGATTGCCGAGCGCCACGCTGTCGAGCAGCCCGTCGCCGGCACCGCCGATCGCTTGATCCATGAAGATCAGGTCGGCGGCGCGCCCCACCTCGATGATGCCGCGATCATCCAGTCCGCGCACGCGCACCGTGTTGCCGCTGGCAAAACAGAACGCCACTTCCGGCGCGATACCACCAAGCGAAGCCAGCATGGTCAGGGTCCGCAGGATGCCGAGCGGCTGGACGCCGGATCCGGCCGGGCTGTCGGTGCCGAGGATGACGCGCGAAAGTTCGCCGCGCTGCCTTGCCAGGTCGAGCACGAACAGTCCGGTGCGCAGATTGCCGTTATGGACGATTTCAAGCGCCCTCGAACCCTTCTCGCAGATCTGCCGTATTTCCGCCTCGGGCAGGGCGGTTGGCCCGCCATTGACGTGGGCGACGATGTCGGCGTCGACCTCCAGCACGACATCCGCGCCGATGCGGCCGGAGCCGGGCAGCGACGGGCCGCCTGTGTGGGTCATCGAGGTCATGCCGTATTTGCGCGCCCAGGCGATCATCTTCCGGCCGGTCGGCCCATCCTTGACGCCGCCAAGCCCGACCTCGCCGACAAGCGTCACGCCGGCCTCGGCGAGACTGCGGAAGTCTTCCTCGGTAAGGCCGGGTTCCAGGATCGGTGCCCCGGCCAGGATCTTCATGCCGTTCGGACGGAAGTTGGAGAAGGTGCGCTGCGCCGCGATCGCCAACGCCTTCAGCCCGACAAGATCGCGCGGTCGGCCCGGCGTGTGGACTTCCCCCGCCGAGATCATGGTGGTGACGCCGCCATGCACGGTCGAATCCATCCAGCCGATCTGGTTCTGCCGGGGCGTCCAGTCGCCGGCCACCGGATGGGCGTGGTTGTCGATAAGACCCGGCGCGACCGCACAGCCC
>NZ_RZRA01001344.1:0-1069 GCF_003998945.1 Mesorhizobium sp. M7A.F.Ca.CA.003.01.2.1
CTCCTTGGCGTGCAGGTCGGTGCCGAGCGTATCCTTGACGAAGATCATGCCGATGACCAGCGTTATAGCCGCGATCACCACCGGGTACCAAAGGCCATAGTAGATGTCGCCTTTGTAGGCGCTGAGCGCGAACACGGTTGCCGGCAGCAGTCCACCGAACCAGCCATTGCCGATGTGATAGGGCAGCGACATGCCGGTGTAGCGAATGCGGGTCGGGAACATCTCGACCAGGATCGCCGCGATCGGCCCGTAGACCATGGTCACGAACAGCACCAGGATGAACAGGATGCCGATCGTCATTGGCCAGTTCACTGCTGCAGGATCGGCGAACATGGCGAACGCGCCGCCGCCTGGAATGTTGTAGACGGTGACTTCGGGTGCGCCCGCTGCCTCATCGGTGGTCAGCAGCTTGTCCTTGACCGCCTGGTCGATCGGCACCGTCGCCTTTTCACCGGCACGGATGGCAGCGGCGTCCAGCTTCAGTTCCGGGTTGGCGGCAACAAACGCATCGAGCTTCTGGTCCGCAACCTTGGCTGCCGCGCGCTTCAGCGGATAGCCGCCGTCCTGCAGCGACATATTGACGGCCTTGATGAAGGCCGCTTCCTTGGCCTTGGCCTGATCACCGGCGGCGATGGCGTCATAGGACTCGACCGTCTCATTGCCGATTTTGACAGATGCGGGTGTGCCGGCGGCAGCCGTCGACACCACGTCATAGGGAACCGAGTTCTTGGTCAGGAACGAAGTCGCGATATCGCAGGATGTCGTGAACTTCGCCGTGCCAACCGGATTGAACTGGAATTTGCAGTCGCCCGGCGCCGCGGTCACCGTCGCCCTGGTGTTCTGCTGCGCCGTGGCGAGTGCCGGATTGGCAGCCCATGTCAGTGCCTTGAACAGCGGGAAGGTGCAGACAATCGCCAGCGCAAGGCCCGCCATGATGATCGGCTTGCGGCCGATCTTGTCGGAGAGCCAGCCGAAGACGACGAAGAAGATCGAACCGACCGCCAGGGCGACCGCGATCATGATGTTGACCGACTGCGCGTCGACCTTGAGCACGTTGGTCAAGAAGAAC
>NZ_RZRA01001345.1:0-1067 GCF_003998945.1 Mesorhizobium sp. M7A.F.Ca.CA.003.01.2.1
GCCATCCGCTGCGCGCATTGGCGAAGAAGAACACCATCAACGGACCCAGCTCCAGCACCAGCTTGAGCAGCGGATTGACGCCTTCCTTCTTCTGCTTCTGCGGGTCCGACGGATCGCGTTCGAGAATGGGTGGGTTCATGGAATCTCTTTCTTGCGCATGATCTGATCCAAAAAGTCTGCACCTTTTTGGGACATGCTTGTTAAGCTACTCCAGCGATCGCCCTGGCGAATTCGCTTGCTGAGAAAGGTTCGAGGTCGTCGACCTGTTCGCCGACGCCGATGAAATAGACCGGCAATTTGTGCTTTGCCGCGATCGCCACCAGAATACCGCCGCGCGCCGTGCCGTCCAGCTTGGTCATCACCAGGCCGTTGACGCCGGCGACATTGCGGAAGATCTCGACCTGGTTGAGCGCGTTCTGGCCGGTGGTGGCGTCGACCGTCTGCAGCACGGTGTGCGGCGCTTCCGGATCGAGCTTGCCGAGCACGCGGACGATCTTTTCGAGCTCGGCCATCAGTTCGGTCTTGTTCTGCAGACGGCCGGCGGTGTCGATGATCAGCACGTCGGAGCCGGCCTCTTTCGCCCGCTCGAATGCATCATAGGCAAGGCCGGCGGCATCGGCGCCGAGCTTGGAGGCGATGACCGGCGATTTCGTCCGCTCGCCCCAGATCTTCAGCTGCTCGATGGCTGCCGCGCGGAACGTGTCGCCGGCGGCGAGCATGACCGACAGGCCGCCATCGGTCAGCTTGGCGGCGAGCTTGCCGATGGTGGTGGTCTTGCCGGTGCCGTTGACGCCAACCACCAGGATGACATGCGGCTTGTGCGAGAGGTCGAGCTCCAGCGGCATGGCGACATGGGTCAGCACTTTTTCCACCTCGGCCGCCATGATGGCGCGGACCTCGGTGTCGGAAACGTCCTTGCCGTAGCGGCTGGCGGCCAGCGCGTCGGTAACGCGCAAGGCGGTCTCCATGCCGAGATCGGCGCGGATCAGCACATCCTCCAGGTCCTGCAAAGTCTCTTCGTCCAGCTTGCGCTTGGTGAAGACGCCGGCAATGTTGCCGGTCAGTTC
>NZ_RZRA01001346.1:0-1066 GCF_003998945.1 Mesorhizobium sp. M7A.F.Ca.CA.003.01.2.1
CGCCTTGAACGACCGGGCGAACGCGTTGCCGGATAGGATGAGACGTTTCGGTTTTCGGGGCCGACCCCTCGTTGCCGGCAGGCGGCGAGTAATCATTCCCTCTGAGCTTTGAATTTCCTTCTGCGGTTCCTTCTGAAACGTTCTCTCTAAATGCCCCTCGGTTTTCCGTTGGGGTAGTCCCTTGGCTTTTCGTGGGGGTAGCCCCTTGGTGTTCCGTGGGGGTCACCTTCCTGCCCCCTCGGTTTTCCGTGGGAGTTGCCCCCACACTTTTCCGTGGGAGTGCCTTTTGCGACACTGGTGGGTCGGACGGTTCCCAGTCGAGGTTGAGAGTAATGCGCATACCTTTGGCATTGCCGGGGGAGTGCTCTACCGTGATGAAACCCTCGGCCTCTAACCACTGGATATGCCCTCGGGCTTGCGTTTCCTTCGGCCCGCTCGCCTGCATTATCTGCCTGTAGGTGAGCCAGCACGTGCTCACGCCCCAGTTCACGGTTTTGTCGATGATGATCAGGATCGTGTCTCGCGTGCCCACCGGTATGTAGTGACGCCAGACGCGGATGTATTGCCGCATGATGCCCTGTTGGGAAATCGTGCGAGACAATGGCCAATTCTCCGGCCTGTAGTGGCTGTGCATCCGCCATTCCTTTTGGTCCGGCTGCTGCACTGGCTCTGTCGTGTCGATGTCTGGGGGATTGTTGGTGTTGTCCGCGTCGGTGGTGGCATCGGCGGATTGAGGGCGTGAATAGGCTAGGTGAGGGGACATTTGGTCTATTCCTTGGTCTGAGAGGGGCGGCACCGCCATCCGACCAAGGAAAAATGCGGCACCGCCCCTGTTGACAGTCCACGCGGCGCAGCGTGAACCAGCGCACCCCATATCTACCATGAGCGTGGTCAAATCGACAGTGCTTCTGAAGTGTAATCGGCAGGAAAAGTTTGCAACAAGTTGCAAAATCAAAGCAATGTGTTGACGAAGACTTCGTATGGCAGTGCGAAAGCTTCTGGGCCAGACGTGCGCTCGTGTTGCTATTCGGGCGAACTGTGCCAGACTCCCGGTCGTGGTCAAAAC
>NZ_RZRA01001347.1:0-1066 GCF_003998945.1 Mesorhizobium sp. M7A.F.Ca.CA.003.01.2.1
GGCGGTCAGCTTGATCGCCGAAGTGACGAAATTGCCGTTGTTGACGATGTTGCCGTGGGTCAGCGTCGCGCCCTTGGGGGCTCCCGTGGTGCCTGAGGTGAACTGGATGTTGATGGCTTCGCCCGGCTTCAGCTTCTCAGAGATGCGGTCGAGGCTGTCATGCTCGTCACGCCCGGCCATGGCCAGCACATCACCGAAATTGAACATGCCGGGCGAGTTCTCGTCACCCATGCGGATGACGATCTTCAACGCCGGCAGTTTTTGTGCCTTGAGCTTGCCCGGCGTGGCCTTGGCGATCTCGGGTGCCAGCGTCTCGATCATGCCGAGATAATCTGACGTCTTGAACCTGGCAGCGGTGACCAGCGCCTTGCAGCCGACCTTGTTCAGCGCATAGTCGAGCTCGGTCAACCGGTAGGCCGGGTTGATGTTGACCAGGATCAGGCCGATGCGGGCGGTGGCGAACTGCGTCACCAGCCATTCCCAGCGGTTGGGCGACCAGATGCCGACGCGATCGCCCTTTGCCAGGCCCAGTGCCAGGAAGCCGGCGGCCAGCGCATCCACCGTGTCCGAAAGTTCGCTCCAGGTGAAGCGCTTGTTCTGGTCGACGAAGACGGCGGCGTCGAGCGTGCCATATTTGCTGACCGTCTCGGAAAACAGCGCGGGGATGGTCTTGTCGAGCAGCGGCACGCTGCGTTCGCCAGAGACATGCGCCCTACCATCGACGGGTGCGACGAAGACACCGCCCGCTCGCGCTCCGCGTCCGCGCAGATTGCTGGCATTCTTCAGCTCGTCGAGATTGACCGGCATCGCTCTCTCCTCCCGGGATTGGCCGAGCCTATCAGCCTGAGGGGGTGGTGAAAATCCCGGCGATAGTCGTGGCAGGGCAACGATCCGGCCCACGACGCTTCGGGGCCTTCGTTGGTTGATGAACATCAAACGCAAAAACCCGCCTGGGCGGCG
Organism: Mesorhizobium sp. M7A.F.Ca.CA.003.01.2.1; assembly: GCF_003998945.1. Taxonomy (NCBI): domain Bacteria; kingdom Pseudomonadati; phylum Pseudomonadota; class Alphaproteobacteria; order Hyphomicrobiales; family Phyllobacteriaceae; genus Mesorhizobium; species Mesorhizobium sp. M7A.F.Ca.CA.003.01.2.1. The sequence continues at coordinate 961 of NZ_RZRA01001347.1, forward strand.
GGTCACTGGCGCAAATCAGCACCATAGGTAAAAATGTAGCATAGCTGCTCTCACCAGTCAAGGAAATAATTCCTATACAGGAAAGCCCCGGCGCAAGGCTACCGAC
>NZ_RZRA01001348.1:0-1066 GCF_003998945.1 Mesorhizobium sp. M7A.F.Ca.CA.003.01.2.1
GCGGAGAATCGGAGCCGATGCGAACCTCGCCGCAACATGGCTCGCGCGCGTTCTGATTCTCCGCCTCTCTTTGAGATCATCGAGAAGCCCGACTTCTCCTTCGAGACGAAGGCGATGGCGGAGGGCCTGTGGCCGGTCGCCGGGATGGACGAGGCAGGCCGCGGCCCCCTGGCCGGGCCGGTGGTCGCCGCAGCGGTGGTGCTCGATCCCGCCAACATTCCCGACGGCCTCGACGATTCCAAACGCCTCAGCCATTTACAGCGTGAGGCCCTGTTCCTGCGCATTCTCGGCTCCGCACAGGCGGTCTCGATGGCCTCCATCAGCGCCGAGGGCATCGACGGCAGCAACATCCTCAAGGCAAGCCTGGAAGCCATGCGGCGCGCGCTGGTAGGGCTGTCGGTCCGGCCGAAGCTTGCGCTTGCCGATGGACGCGACGTGCCGCCGGGACTGCCTTGTGAAGGGCGCGCGCTGATCAAGGGCGACCAGCGTTCGCAGTCGATCGCCGCCGCCTCGATCGTCGCCAAGGTGATGCGCGACCGCATGATGTGCGGCTGCGGCAACCATCACGACCGCTACGGGTTCGAAGTCCATATGGGCTACGCCACGGTTCGTCATCGCACCGCGATCGAAGCGCATGGCCCGGTGGCGCGGCTGCACCGCGTGTCGTTTGCGCCATTCCGGCTGGGTGGGGCCGAGGTGGACGTGGTGGAAGAAGAGAGCTTCGCCGGGCTGGATTGAGCGACGACGACGACAAGCCAATCTCCCCCCTTGTGGGGGAGATGTCCGGTAGGACAGAGGGGGGCGCTGTCCCGCCGGCCTCTCAATCGATTGCAGTTATGCCCTCAGGCTTGTCCCGATAGACCTTAGGACAACAAAGGTTAGCGTTCCTTCACGCCCCCCTCTGCCCTGCCGGGCATCTCCCCCACGAGGGGGGAGATTGGCAGCTTCAGCGCCGCAACAAAAAAGCCGCCGGGTTGCCCGGGCGGCTTTCGATGACTGGCTAGACGAACCGCCTAATTCAGCTTCGACTTCACGTCCGCGAGCGAAGCCTTGAACAGATCTGCAC
>NZ_RZRA01001349.1:0-1063 GCF_003998945.1 Mesorhizobium sp. M7A.F.Ca.CA.003.01.2.1
CAACCTTTTCCGGTGTGTCGAGGATCAGCCTGCCCTGCATCTGGCCGCCGGTGCAGCGCAGCGCGGCGGCGGCCAGCACGCCCTCGGGTGCTCCGCCAGTGCCGAGATAGATATCGATGCCGGTTTCTTCCGGATCCGTGGTGTGGATGACGCCGGCGACATCGCCGTCGCCGATCAGCCGGATCGCGGCACCCGTGGCGCGCACGGCATCGATCAGCTTGGCATGACGTGGCCGGTCGAGGATACAGGTGGTGATGTCCGAAATAGCCACGCCCTTGGCGCGGGCGAGGCTGGCGATGTTTTCGGCCGGTGAGGCATCGATATCGATGACGCCGTCCGCATAGCCCGGACCGATGGCGATCTTGTCCATGTAGACATCGGGCGCAAACAGCAGGCTGCCCTTTTCGGCGATGGCGATGACGGCGAGCGCATTGGGCAGGTTCTTGGCGCAGATCGTCGTGCCTTCGAGCGGATCGAGCGCGATATCGACCGCCGGACCTTTGCCGGAGCCGACTTCTTCGCCGATATAGAGCATCGGCGCTTCATCGCGCTCGCCCTCGCCGATCACCACCGTGCCCCTGATGGAAAGCCGGTTGAGTTCCTGGCGCATGGCATCCACGGCGACCTGGTCGGCCGCCTTTTCGTCGCCGCGCCCACGCAGCCTGGCGGCCGCGACGGCGGCCCGTTCGGTGACGCGCACCAGTTCCATGGTGAGTATCCGGTCAAGGCCGGCGACGATGTTCTGGGCCACATTCATCTGGTGATTTCCTCGTTGGCAATGCGGCCTCCCGCCGGAGGCGGGCCTGTTTTGTCAAACGAGCATGACAACGGCAAGACCTGCCACGAATATTATCGAATATCCAACAATATCAATCGATTAAACTACGTCTTGAAACACGACCGGCCCGATCGCCACGCGCCGGGCCAGTCTTAAAACGGTGAGAATGGCGGCCTTCGCGGCCTAAAAAACCGCGAGGTATTTGAGCAGCGAAATGATGCCGATGATGATGACGATGACCTGAACTATTTGTCTCATCCGGCCATCGAGCGGCAGGCGTTGAAC
>NZ_RZRA01000134.1:0-8061 GCF_003998945.1 Mesorhizobium sp. M7A.F.Ca.CA.003.01.2.1
TCGCGTCGCCGACGAGCGCGAGGAAGCCGGCCTCCAGCACACGTCGAAACTGGCCGCAATCGCCGACCGCATCACAGGACATTGAGAGACTGCCATGACCGACTTCCAGACCTTCGCCCACCTCGCCTCCATCGACCTCGGCGAGCCTGAGCCCAAGCCGACCTCGATCAGCGGCGATCAGTTCGAAGCCTCGACGACGCTGTGGACCTCGCCGGATGGCGCACTGGAAGTCGGCGTCTGGGAGTGCACGCCGGGCCGCTTCACGGCCTCGCGCGAGACCAATTCCGAAACCTGCCACATCGTGTCAGGCCGGGTCTCGCTGCATGGTCCCGATGGCCGCAGCGAGGACGTTGGTCCGGGCGAAATGCTGGTGCTGCCGAAAGGCTGGAAAGGCGAATGGACGATCCACGAGAAGACGCGGAAGCTCTACATCCTGCACTTCGAAGCGTGAGCCGGCTGGAACAGCCGCTACTCGTCGTCTGAACGATCACCCCCGGTAACGATCGGCTTGCCTTCTATCACACGCCGCAAGGCGTCGTTGATGCGGTCCTGCCAGCCGGGTCCATCCTCCTGGAAATGGTCCAGCACGGCGCGGTCGATTCGGATCGAAACAAGCTCCCTGACGCCTGGAGCGGCCGTGGGCTCTCGGACCGGGGCAGCCGGCTTCTTCACCGGCTTGAAAGCCGCCTCGGCGGCCGCCATCGGATTTGTCGGTCGGCGCGGGGGATTTGCCATTGGATGACCCTGACTGAGGATGATTCGTGCGCGACGTAGCACGCCTGAGCCACCATAGCCCAACCAGCACCGTCGCGCAGGCCCCTTTGGTCAGGACGATCACTCGGCTGCCTGGAGGCTCTGTGCGTCGATGATGACCCTGATCTCGGCGCGGCAGGAGCCGCAATTCGTGCCGGCATTCAGGGCCGCGCCGATTGCCGCGACGCTGCCGCAGCCGCGGCGTACCGCTTCCGTGATCTGGTTGGCGCCAACGCCGAAGCAGGAGCAGACGATGGCGCCGCGATCGACGTCGATCCCGCCCGGCCGCCCGGCCACGATCGCCAGCCTGCTGCGCCGATCAACATGATCGGCGCTCAGTTGTTCCGCCGCCCAGCCGCGCGACACGGCGACCGGGCCGGGCGCGACGAACAAGGCGCCTGACAGTTGGTCGTCGTCGAAGGCGGCGATGCGGTGCTGGCCGACGTCGCGGTCGTGATAAGCTGATATTTCGGCACCCAATGACGTACCGAACAGCGACCCGGCAAAGCCTGCCCAGTCGATGTCGTCATCGGCAAAGGCAAGCTCGACCCGCCAGCCGCCCTTGCACTTGGCCACGGCCCAGTAGGGCGCAGTATTAGGCTCCGGCCGCTGCCGAGCCACCGCAAAGCCAAAGGCCTTTGCCGCGAATTTCTCGATGCGGACGGCGACATGTTTCAGCGCCGGCTGACCGGAAATGGGATCGGTCAGCGGCGCGGTCAGCGTGTCGAGCCGGCCCTTTGCCGAGAACTGATCGGTCCAGTGCATCGGCGCAAACAGGCTGCCCTGGCGCTGGCGCGCCGTCACCAGCGCGCGCACCAGCACATCACCGCGCGGGCTGGAAACGCGCGCTATGTCGGCGTCACCGATGCCGAAGCGCTGCGCATCCGCCGGGTGGATTTCGACGAAGGGCTCGGCGATGTGCTGCGAAAGCCGCGGGCTTTTCCCCGTCCGCGTCATGGTGTGCCAATGGTCGCGGATGCGGCCGGTGTTGAGGATCAGCGGATAATCGGGGCTGGTGCGGATTTCCGTGGTGGGACGGATGGCGATGAAGCGCGCCTTGCGGTCGGGTGTGAAGAAGTTGCCGTTGGCGAAGAAGCGAGCCTGGAGCCCAGTCGTGCCGACCCCTTCTGGCCAACCTCCAGCTTGAGCGCCCCCCTCTCGCCTGCCGGCCATCTCCCCCTCAAGGGGGGAGATTGGCAGCTTTGCCGACTGCTTTCGCTTTGCGACGTTGTGAATTGGCGAAGACGGCCATGACAGCCGATCTCCCCCCTTGAGGGGGAGATGGCCGGCAGGCCAGAGGGGGGCGCCTTGGCTCGGCGCTGGCCATTGGAACGGCTCAAGCGCCTCATATCCCTCCGCATCAACCCCGGCATAAGCCCCGATGTCGAAATCCCGCGCACCATCATTCTCGAAACCCGACAGCGCGGCATGCTCGGCAAACACCTCCGCCGGCGACGCGTAGGAAAACGCCTCACCAAACCCCATCCGTTTGCCCAACTCGGCAATAATCCGCCAGTCAGGCAGCGCATCTCCGGGCACGCGCAAAAAAGCGCGCTGGCGCGACACACGGCGTTCGGAATTGGTGACGGTGCCATCCTTCTCGCCCCAGGCGGCGGCGGGCAGCCGGACATGGGCGTGGCGGACGGTATCGGTCCGGGCCAGCACGTCCGACACCACCACGAACGGGCACGCCTTGATCGCCGCTTCGACGGCATCGGCGTCCGGCATCGAATCGACCGGGTTGGTGGCCATGATCCACAGCGCTTTGATGTGCCCGTCGGCAACCGCCTTGAACATCTCGACTGCCTTCAGGCCGGGCTTTCCGGCAACGGCCGGCGCGTTCCAGAAGCGCTGCACGCGGTCGCGATGATCGGGGTTTTCGATCTCCATATGGGCAGCCAGCATGTTGGCCATGCCGCCGACCTCGCGCCCGCCCATGGCGTTGGGCTGGCCGGTCACCGAAAACGGCCCTGCCCCTGGCTTGCCGATGCGGCCGGTGGCCAAATGGCAGTTGATGATGGCATTGACCTTGTCGGTGCCCGAAGACGACTGGTTCACCCCTTGGCTGTAGACGGTCACGGTCTTGGAGGTCGCCGCGAACAGGCTGTAGAACCGGTCAAGCTCGTCCTCGCTCAGGCCCGTGGCAGCGGCGACGCCAGCCAGGTCCAGCGCGGAGGCGGCGAAAAGCGCTTGCCCGAAGCCCGTCGTGTGCGTCGTGATATAGGTGCGGTCGAGCGCATTGTGCTGGCCGAGGTAGGCGAGCAGCCCGGTGAACAAAGCGATGTCGCCATCCGGCGCGATCGCCAGATGCATATCGGCAATGTCAGCGGTCATGGTGCGACGCGGGTCGACCAGCACGATCTTCATCTCCGGCCGCTTTTCCCGGGCAGCCGCGATGCGCTGGTAGAGCACCGGATGGCACCAGGCGAGATTGGAGCCGACCAGCACGATCAGGTCGGCAAGCTCCAGATCGTCATAGGTTCCGGGCACGGTGTCGGAGCCGAAAGCGCGGCGGTGGCCGGCGACCGAAGAGGCCATGCACAGGCGCGAATTGGTGTCGATATTGGCGGAGCCGACAAAGCCCTTCATCAGCTTGTTGGCGACGTAGTAGTCCTCGGTCAGCAACTGGCCGGAGACATAGAAGGCGACCGCATCGGGCCCGTGCTCGGCAATGGTTTGCGAGAAGGTCGAGGCGACGAGGTCGAGCGCCTCGTCCCAGCCGGCGCGGCGGCCGTGGATCTCTGGATGAAGCAGCCTGCCGTCGAGATCGATGGTCTCGGCCAGTGCCGAGCCCTTGGAGCAGAGCCGGCCGAAATTGGCCGGGTGGTCGGGGTCGCCGCGCACGGACACTTGCCCGTCCGCGGCGACCTTCGCCAGCACGCCGCAGCCCACCCCGCAATAGGGGCAGGTGGTCCTCACCTCGCGCGCTTCATCGATCTCCATGGGGTCAGGCCGCGCGGCTGACCAGCGCTTCCAGCGCAATGAACAGATGCTCGCCTTCGATCCGCACCGGAATGGTGCGCACCGCGCCCTCGTCGGCGCCGAGCGCCTTGCCCGTTTCCAGCGAAATCACCCAATTGTGCAAGGGACAGGTCACCGCCGCGCCGTGCACGATGCCCTGGCTGAGCGGTCCGCCTCTGTGCGGGCAATGGTCGTCGATGGCGTAGACCTGATCGTCCTGGGTGCGGAAGACCGCGATTTTTCCTTCCGGCGTGGCGACGCAGCGCGCGCCGCGGCGAGGGATGTCGGAGAGAGAGCCTATCGATATCCAGTTCATGACGCTCACTCCGCCGCCTGCGCAAAACCGACCGAAGCCATTGGCCGGAATTCGTGCTTGTCCTTGCCGGAAACGCGTTCCGACCACGGGTCGACCTGGGCGAATTTCTGGCTGAAGACGAAGCGCTCGTAATAGGCCTTGCGCTTGTCGCCATCGTCCATGATCTGGCGCTTGATCTCGGGGATGCCGATGCGCTTGGCCCATTTGTAGATGCGCTCGAGGTAGCGGCCCTGCTCGCGGTACATCTGCGTCAGCGCCACGATATGCTCCAGCGCCTCGTCCTCGGTTCTGACCAGGCCGAGTACTTCGGTGCCCTTGATGTCGAGGCCGGCCGCGCCGGCAAAATGGATCTCGTAACCGGAGTCGACGCAGATCACGCCGACATCCTTGCAGGTCGCCTCGGCGCAATTCCTGGGGCAACCCGACACCGCCATCTTGACCTTGGCCGGCGTCCACGAGCCCCACATGAATTTTTCGATGCGGATGCCGAGGCCCGTCGAATCCTGCGTGCCGAAGCGGCACCAGTCCGAGCCGACGCAGGTCTTCACCGTGCGCAACCCCTTGGCATAGGCGTGGCCGGAGACGAAGCCGGCCTGGCCGAGATCGGCCCACACCGCCGGCAGGTCTTCCTTGCGGATGCCGAGCATGTCGATGCGCTGGCCGCCGGTGACCTTGACCATCGGGATTTCAAACTTGTCGACAACGTCGGCGATGGCGCGCAGTTCAGCGGCATTGGTCACCCCGCCCCACATGCGCGGCACCACCGAATAGGTGCCATCCTTCTGGATGTTGGCGTGGACGCGCTCGTTGATGAAGCGCGACTGGTAGTCGTCGGCGTAGTCGTCCGGCCAGTCGCAGACGAGATAGTAATTGAGCGCCGGCCGGCATTTGGCGCAGCCGCAGGAGGTCGTCCATTCCAGTTCCTGCATGACGGCGGGAATGGTCTTCAGGCGCTTGGCGATGATCAGCCGGCGGACCTCGTCATGACCGAGCGTCGTGCAGCCGCACATCGGCTGCACCGCCGCTGGATTGTATTTGTCGCCGATGGTCAGCACCATCAGCTTCTCGACCAGCCCGGTGCAGGAGCCGCAGGAGGCCGACGCCTTGGTGTGGGCGCGCACGTCGTCGAGCGAGGTCAGGCCCTTGGCCGTGATCGCGCCGGTGATCTTCCCCTTGCAAACGCCGTTGCAGCCGCAGATCTCCGCATCATCCGGCAAGGCTGCAACGGCCGCCATAGGGTCCAGCGGGGCACCCCCCTGGTAGGACTGGCCGAAGATGAGCGTATCGCGCATCTCCGATATGTCGGTCTGCTTTTTCTTGAGATCGTTGAACCAGGCGCCGTCCGCCGTCTCGCCATAGAGCACGGTGCCGATGATGCGGTCGTCCTTCAGCACAAGCCGCTTGTAGACGCCGGCCGCCGCATCGCGCAGCACGATCTCCTGGCGGTCCTCGCCCTCGGCGAAGTCGCCGAGCGAGAACAGGTCGATGCCGGTGACCTTGAGCTTGGTCGGCGTGTCCATATGGACGAAGGCCGCCGCTTCGTTGCCGGCAAGCTGGCTGGCTGTGACGCGCGCCATCTCGTAGAGCGGCGCGACGAGGCCATAGACCTGGCCGTTGACCTCGGCACATTCGCCGAGCGCGTAGATGTCGGGATCGTTGCTGCGCATGCCGGCATCGACGACGATGCCCCTGTTAACGGCGATGCCGGCCTGTTTGGCCAGCGCCGAATTCGGCCTGATGCCGACGGCCATCACCACAAGCGTTGCTGGGATAATGGTGCCGTCAGCAAGTTCCACCTGTCCGACCTTGCCGTTGCCGGTGATAGCCTGTGTGTTGGCCTTGGTGATGACCTTGATGCCGCGCTGCTCCACCGCACGCTGCAAGAGATAGCCGGCGGCCGGATCGAGCTGGCGCTCCATCAAGGTCGGCATGACATGCAGCACGGTGACGTCCATGCCTTGCGCGTTGAGGCCCGCCGCCGCCTCCAGACCCAGCAGGCCGCCGCCGATGACCACCGCCTTGGCCCGCGACTGGGCAGCGAGCATCATCGCCTGCACGTCGTCGAGATCGCGATAGGTCAGCACGCCCGGCAGGTCATGGCCCGGAACCGGAATGATGAACGGTACCGAGCCGGTGGCGATGACGAGCTTGTCGTAGGGCTCGGTGACGCCGTGATCCGAGGTGACGGTCTTCGCCGTCCGGTCGATGGCAACGATCTTGTGGCCCTTGTAGAGGGTGATGTTGTTGGCGATGTACCAGCCGTCGCCATGGATGATGATCTCCTCATAGGCCTTCTCGCCCGACAGCACCGGCGACAGCATGATGCGGTCGTAATTGACGCGCGGCTCGGCGTTGAAGATGGTGACGGTGTAGCGGCCCGGAGCCTGTTCCAGCAGGTGCTCCAGCATGCGCCCGGGGGCCATGCCATTGCCGATGATGACAAGTCTTTCGCTCATGGTGCTACTCCGCGGCTTCGACGAAGCGGTGGCGTTCGTAGAGGAACTTCAGAACCGCCTCGCGGCAGCGCAGGAAGGTCCGGTCGGAAGAGAGTTCGACGCGCCGGCGCGGCCGCGCCAGCGGCACGGCAAGCACTTCGCCGATGGTCGCCGCCGGACCGTTGGTCATCATGACGATGCGGTCGGAGAGCAGCACCGCCTCGTCGACGTCATGGGTGATCATGATCGTCGTCGAGCCGAGCCTGGAATGGATGTCCATCACCGCGTCCTGCAGATGGGCCCGCGTCAGCGCATCGAGCGCGCCGAACGGCTCGTCGAGCAGCAGGATCTTCGGCTCCATCGCCAGCGCCCGGGCGATGCCGACGCGCTGCTTCATGCCCCCGGAGATTTCCGCCGGGCGCTTGTCCTTGGCATGCGCCATCTGCACGAGGTCGAGATTGCGCATGATCCAGTCATGCCGCTCGACTTTGCTCTTCGAACGGCCGAAGACCTTCGACACCGCCAGGTTGATGTTTTCGTAGACGGTCAGCCACGGCAGCAGCGAGTGGTTCTGGAACACCACGGCGCGTTCCGGTCCAGGGCTGTCGACCTCCTTGTCCTCGAGCAGCACGGCGCCGGCCGACACCTTGGTCAGCCCGGCGATCAGATTGAGCAGGGTCGACTTGCCGCAGCCGGAATGGCCGATGATGGAGACGAATTCGCCCTTGTCGATGGTCAGCCTGATGTCCTTCAACACCTCGCTGACCTGGGCACCACGCGTGAAGGATTTGTCGATATGGTCGAGCTTCAGATAGGCCGTCATCGCCCCTCTCCTCACTTTGCCGTTGTGCCGCGGGTGACGAAGGCGCCGACCGCCGCGACCAGCCGGTCGAGGCAGAAGCCGGTGACGCCGATATAGGCGAGCGCGACGATGATGTCGGGCAGCCGCGACGAGTTCCACGCATCCCAGATGAAGAAGCCGATGCCGACGCCGCCAGTCAGCATTTCAGCGGCGACGATGGCGAGCCAGGACAGGCCGATGCCGATCCTCAAGCCGGTGAAGATGTAAGGCGCGGCGGCCGGCACCATGATCTTGACGAAGAATTCGAACTGGTTGAGCCGCAGGATGCGCGAGACGTTGCGGTAGTCCTCGGGAATGTTGCGCACGCCGACCGCGGTGTTGATGATGATTGGCCAGATCGAGGTGATGAAGATGACGAAGATCGCCGACGGGCTGGAATCACGGAACGCCGCCAGCGACAGCGGCAGCCAGGCCAGCGGCGGCACCGTGCGCAGGATCTGGAACACCGGGTCGAGGCCGCGCATCGCCCAGATCGACTGGCCGACCAGCGCACCGAGCGCGACGCCGACGACCGCCGCCAGGCCGAAGCCGACGGCGACGCGCTGCAGCGAGATCAGCACGCGCCAGGCCAGACCTATATCCTGCGGGCCATTGTCGAAGAACGGATGCGCTATCAGGTCGTAGGCCTCGTTCCACACCTGGGTCGGCGGCGGCAGGCTCGATGTCGGCGACGAACAGGCGATCTGCCAGACGACCAGCATCAGCGCGATGACGATGATGGGCGGCACCAGCGC
>NZ_RZRA01001350.1:0-1062 GCF_003998945.1 Mesorhizobium sp. M7A.F.Ca.CA.003.01.2.1
GCGCTCATGATGTCCAGCCGGCTGGCCCTCTTGCAGCCAGATCTGGTGCGCACGGTTGCGAATGCGTTCCTGACGATCGTCTGTCATGGTCATGTTGTCTCCATACGGCCCGACCTCAGCGCGGCGCCGGCACGCGACTATAGCAAGCAAAGCGTTGCTGTGCAGCCGTCTGATCGGGGGCCCTTGGCAATGGGCCGGGCGGCTTGTATAGAGCCCGCCACTCTCAATTCCATTCTCAGACAAGGACGACCCATGGCGCTCGAACGCACATTTTCCATGATCAAGCCGGACGCAACCCGGCGCAATCTCACCGGCGCCATCACCAGGATGCTGGAAGAGGCAGGCCTGCGTGTCATCGCCTCGCGCCGGGTCTGGATGAGCCGCCGCGAAGCGGAAGGCTTCTATGCCGTCCACAAGGACCGTCCTTTCTTCGGCGAATTGGTTGAATTCATGTCGTCGGCACCGACCGTCGTCCAGGTGCTGGAAGGCGAGAACGCCATTGCCAGGAACCGCGAAGTGATGGGCGCCACGAACCCGGCCAACGCCGCCGAAGGCACCATCCGCAAGGTTCATGCGCTGTCGATCGGCGAAAACTCCGTGCACGGCTCCGACGCACCGGAGACCGCGGCAGAAGAGATCAAGTACTGGTTCTCGGACACCGAGATCGTCGGCTGAGCCGACGATCCAGACCTTGGATTCCGTAAAAAGAAGGCCGGCGTTTCGCCGGCCTTTTTCGTTGGGGGTCAGCTCGCCGCGCTAAAGCGCAGGATCTCGCGGCCATCCTTGCCTGATATGATGAGCTTGCCGGCCTCGACGCGGTATGACGCCGCCTTGGCCAGCGCATCGAACAGCGCCTTTTCCTCGGCCATCACCTCTGGCGCACAGGCCTTGTAGGTCGAACCGATGTCTCCGATCACGATCGTTTGCCCATTGACCTTGGCGGTGGCGAAATAGGTGTTGCAGGGGCCGCTGCCGCCCGCCTTGCCGGCCTCGCTGACCCTGAATGTCGCTTGCGGGGCAGCGATGACGCCGATGCCGTCGACATAGTCGACCAGCCAGAGC
>NZ_RZRA01001351.1:0-1059 GCF_003998945.1 Mesorhizobium sp. M7A.F.Ca.CA.003.01.2.1
CAGGCGAAAGCCGTCTCGATCGATGCGCTGGTCGCCAACTATCTGGCGGCGCCCGTGATCTCCGGAAAGATCCGCGCCGACACCGTCACGTCGGGCGGCACCGTGATCAGCGGCATCGATGTCGACTTGAAGCGCGACGGCGACTGGACCGGCTTCTCCGGCGGCGCAACCGTCAAGGGCATTCCGGCACAGGCCGCCGGCCGGGTGAAAGTGGCCAACGGCACGACGACCATCGAGCTTGCCTCCGGCCAGGCGACTGTCCAGGGCATCAAGACGGCCATCGCCCAGGCCTCGACCGTCAGCATTGCCAACGGCACAACGACGCTGGACCGGCTCGTGCTCAACCTTGGCGGTGGTACGGCGACGGTGACCGGCAAGGTCGGCACGGCGCTCGACATCAATGCGACGCTGGCGCGGGTGCCGATGTCGCTCGCCAACAGTTTCTCGCCGGGGCTCGACGCCGCCGGTTCGATCTCAGGCACGGTCAAGGTGACGGGTGCGCCGGCGAACCCCGCCATTGTCTTCAACCTCGACGCGGCCGGCGTGCGGACCTCGCAGACGCGCGGTGCCGGTGTCGGTGCGGTGAGTGTCTCCTCGTCGGGCACCTTCGGCGGCAACAAGCTGACCTTCAATGCCAATGTCGGCGATGGCGCCGGCCTTGGCCTCAAGGGCGGCGGCACCGTGACAACGGCCGGCACGCCGTCACTGGTGCTCGACTTCAATGGCGTCGTGCCGTTCGGCCTGCTCAGCCAGAAGCTGGCCGCGCAGGGTCTGTCTTTGTCTGGAACCGCCAATGTCAACGTGCAGGTGCGCGGTCCCGCGACATCGCCCGTCATCGGCGGCAGCATCAGCACCTCGGGTGCGCGCCTTGTCGATGCGCGCTCCGGCCTCGCCGTCAACGATCTCGCCGCCGATGTCTCGATTGCCGGCGGCGTCGCCAGGATCAACCGGCTGACCGGAACGCTGTCGACGCGCGGCAGCCTGTCGGCCAGCGGCACGGTGGGCATCAACCCGGCGCAGGGTTTCCCGGCCGACCTGTCGAGCAAGCTGGTCGACGGC
>NZ_RZRA01001352.1:0-1057 GCF_003998945.1 Mesorhizobium sp. M7A.F.Ca.CA.003.01.2.1
CGCAGAGGCATTGCCGAGATGGAGGGCCGGGCATTATCGTGACATGCGTGTCCGCGACCGCAAATGCGGAATGCTGCGCACCGACTGCAACCAAAATGCCCGGTCAGGCATTTCTAGCAGGAGGGGAATCCTCACGCAGACGCTGGCGGGAGGCGGCAAGGTGGGGCCACGACGGGGCAATGACAGAATTGGCAAGCGTCGATAGCCTGCTCGAAATCACTGCCCACGCTCGGCTGGCGGCGATTGTCGATTCGTCCTTCGACGCCATCGTCAGCAAGGACCTGAACAGCATCATCACCAGTTGGAACGCGGCGGCGCAACGCATGTTCGGCTACACCGCCGAAGAGGCCGTCGGCCGCTCCGTACTCATGCTCATCCCCGATCATCTCAAGGATGAAGAGACCGACATCATCAGCCGGGTTCGCAGGGGCGAGCTCCTGGCCAGCTATGAGACGATCCGCCGGCGCAAGGATGGCGGCCTCATCGCCGTGTCGCTGACCATTTCGCCGATCAGGAACGCGTCCGGCGAGATCATCGGCGCATCGAAGATCGCCCGCGACATCACCGCCAGCAAGGAGAGCGAGCGCCGGATCAGGCTTTTGCTCCGCGAGGTGAACCATCGCGTCAAGAACCAGTTCGCGGTGATCCTCTCGATGATCCGGGAGACCAGCAAACGCTCGACCGATCCGCGCGAGTTCGAGGAGATGATCCGTTCCCGCATCATGGCGCTGTCGCGGTCGCACGATCTGCTGGTGAACTCGGAATGGGCCGGCGCCAGCCTCTTCGACCTTGCCCAGGAGCAGCTCAAGCCGTTCGGCCACGAGGCGCGGGTATCGCTTTCCGGACCGCTTTTGACCCTGCAGCCGAATGCCGTGCAAAATCTCGGCATGGCGTTTCATGAACTCGGCACCAACTCTTCCAAATATGGCGCGCTGGCGAGCGAGGCCGGGCGGCTGGAGATCACCTGGCGGATCGTCGAAGGCGCTTCGGACAAGCTGGAAATCCATCTGCTCTGGGACGAGACGATGCCGGTGCGTGAGGGAGAGCGGCCCGGGGG
>NZ_RZRA01001353.1:0-1054 GCF_003998945.1 Mesorhizobium sp. M7A.F.Ca.CA.003.01.2.1
GTCCAGTCCTCGCGCACCGGCTTCGACCACTCCGCCTGTTCGACGCGGCGCGCCGTCGACAGCTTCGACTGCCAGCGGCTCTGCCAATGGTCGGGGCCGGAATTGGTGTAGCCCGGCACGATGAGAATATCTGCGTCTCTGACCTTCATGGCGCTGAGATAGCGAGCGGCATCGCTTCGTGCAACCGGCAGAAACGCCACGTTTGATCACAATAGTGAACACCATGTTCGCTTCTTCGCGTCTTGTGTGAACGATGCGGATGGACGATCTGTGGTCAGGAAAAGAAACAGCCGTGCGCGGGAACCCTGACTTTGGAACTGACACGACGTACAATGATCGGCGGAGTGGGGTTTCTCGCTTTGGGAGCTTCATCGCAGGCCGGTCGAACGGAGCATTTGATGAGCGAGTTGCCTTTTGCCGCCACCACCCCGGTCAGCGTTGCCCGCGTCGGGCTGAAGGCGCGCGACGCGGAAAGCCTTGCCGCATATTATCGCAGCATCGTCGGTCTGCAGGAACTGAGCCGCGCCGATGGGGCGATCACGCTGGGCGCCGCCAACCGTCCGTTGCTGGTCATCGAGGCCGATCCTTCGGCCAAGCCGGATGATCCTCGCAGCGCAGGCCTGTTCCATACGGCCTTCCTGCTGCCCAGCCGTGCCGATCTCGGCCGCTGGATCAACCACGCCATATCAAACAAGATCGCCATCGAGGGCGCTTCCGACCATCTGGTCAGCGAAGCACTGTACCTGACCGATCCCGAAGGCAATGGCATCGAGATCTATGCCGACCGCCGTCCGCAGGACTGGAAGTGGAATGGCGACAAGGTGGCGATGGCGACCGAGCGGATGAACATTCCGTCCGTCGTTGCCGAAGTGCCTGCGGGTGACGCCGGCTGGCAGGGCGCGCCGGAAAACAGCGTCGTCGGCCATGTCCACCTGCGCGTCGGCAGGCCGGAAGACGCCGAAGCCTGGTGGAACCAGGAATTCGGCTTCGACACGGTGGCCAAATATGGCGGCCAGGCGGTGTTCCTGTCGTCAGGCGGCTATCACCACCACAT
>NZ_RZRA01001354.1:0-1054 GCF_003998945.1 Mesorhizobium sp. M7A.F.Ca.CA.003.01.2.1
CCTTGAGACCATCCAGCACTTCGGCGATCAGCTTGCCGATCTCCCGGAATTCGGCCTGGCCGAAGCCGCGCGTGGTGCCGGCCGGGGTGCCGAGACGCACGCCCGAGGTGACAAAAGGCTTTTCCGGGTCGAACGGAATACCGTTCTTGTTGCACGTGATGTTGGCGCGGCCCAGCGCCGCCTCGGCGCGCTTGCCGGTGGCGTTCTTCGGACGCAAATCGACCAGCATCAGATGGTTGTCTGTGCCGCCGGAGACGATGTCGAGACCGGTTTCCTTGAGGCTGGAGGCGAGCGCCTTGGCGTTGGCGGCAACGCTCTCGGCATAGACCTTGAAGCTTGGCTTCAGCGCTTCGCCGAAGGCAACCGCCTTGGCGGCGATGACATGCATAAGCGGGCCGCCCTGCAGGCCGGGGAACACCGCCGAATTCATCTTCTTGGCGATGTCCTCGTCATTGCACAGGATCATGCCGCCGCGCGGGCCGCGCAGCGACTTGTGCGTCGTGGTCGTCACGACATGGGCATGCGGCAGCGGCGACGGATGCACGCCGCCGGCGACCAGCCCGGCGATGTGCGCCATGTCGACCATCAGATAGGCGCCGACCGCGTCGGCGATCTCGCGAAAACGCTTCCAGTCCCAGACGCGGGAATAGGCGGTGCCGCCGGCCAGGATCAGCTTCGGCTTGGTTTCATGCGCGGTCTTCTCGATGGCATCCATGTCGAGCAGATGGTCGTCCTGGCGCACGCCATAGGAGACGACCTTGAACCATTTACCGCTCATGTTGACCGGCGAACCGTGGGTCAGATGGCCGCCGGAATTGAGGTCGAGGCCCATGAACGTGTCGCCCGGCTGCAAGAGCGCCAGGAAGACGGCCTGGTTCATCTGGCTGCCGGAATTCGGCTGGACATTGGCGAAGTTGCAGCCGAACAGCTTCTTGGCGCGCTCGATGGCCAGTTCCTCGGCCACGTCGACAAACTGGCAGCCGCCGTAGTAGCGCTTGCCCGGATAGCCCTCGGCATATTTGTTGGTCATGATCGAGCCCTGCGCCTCAAGCAC
>NZ_RZRA01001355.1:0-1051 GCF_003998945.1 Mesorhizobium sp. M7A.F.Ca.CA.003.01.2.1
GCCGGGAACATCAAAATTTTGGCCGACGGTCGTGTGGAAATGACTTCCATTGCCGGGTTCCTTTCTTCCGCCGAACCTTTTCGATTCAACTTGGCCCGAAGATAAGGTCTGCAATCAAGTTAGGCAATATGCCTATGAAAAGATCAGCATTTGCACACTATTTGTGCAAATAAGGACCGTGATGGATCCGGGCGCATTGCTTAGGCGGCTCACCGACTTCCGGTGGATGCCGCGTCAATTTTGTCGCACCCTCCGGACCAAGAATGGCACACGAATTGCATTTTAAGTGTGCGGCAGGCCAGCTGCTGACGGCAGACGCATGTCGACGCCGTTCAGTGTTCGGTGATCAAGCAACGAGAGGCTAGAATGACGAAATACAAGCTCGAGTATATCTGGCTCGATGGATATACCCCGGTCCCCAACCTTCGCGGCAAGACGCAGATCAAGGAATTCGCCGAATTCCCTGAACTCGAGCAGCTGCCGCTGTGGGGCTTCGATGGTTCCTCGACCCAGCAGGCCGAAGGGCACAGCTCCGATTGCGTGCTGAAGCCGGTTGCGGTCTATCCGGATCCCGCCCGCACCAACGGCGTGCTGGTCATGTGCGAAGTCATGATGCCCGATGGTGTCACGCCGCATGCCTCAAACAAGCGCGCCACCATCCTCGATGACGAGGGCGCCTGGTTCGGCTTCGAGCAGGAATATTTCTTCTACAAGGACGGTCGCCCGCTCGGCTTCCCCGAGAGCGGCTATCCCGCACCCCAGGGCCCGTACTACACCGGCGTCGGCTATTCCAATGTCGGCTCCGTCGCGCGTCAGATCGTCGAGGAGCATCTCGACCTCTGCCTCGCCGCCGGCATCAACCACGAAGGCATCAACGCCGAAGTGGCCAAAGGCCAATGGGAATTCCAGATTTTCGGCAAGGGCTCCAAGAAGGCCGCCGACCAGATGTGGATGGCCCGCTACCTCCTGCAGCGCCTGACCGAGAAATACGGCATCGACATCGAATACCACTGCAAGCCGCTCGGAGACACCGACTGGAACGGCTCTGGCA
>NZ_RZRA01001356.1:0-1049 GCF_003998945.1 Mesorhizobium sp. M7A.F.Ca.CA.003.01.2.1
GTCCACACCGCCGATCTCGGTGCCTGGTACAAGGACTGCATGACGACGGACGCCGTGTCTATCTTCCCGATCCCGCCGAAAGATCCGATGCCGGAGGAATGGCTCGACGCCTATTTCTCGAACCCGGCGCCAACCAAGGGCTGGGACTATTCGAAGGTGCCCGATGCCTGTGCAAAGTGACGCCTGCTAATCTCTCAACAGGCCGGCTCCTTTCGGGGAGCCGGCCTGCCAGCATCGAAATGCGACATGCTTGAAGTCAAAACCATATCCAAACGCTATGGCGAGACGATCGCGCTCGCGGACGCATCGATCGCGTTTCGGGCGGGAACCATCCACACCATCCTGGGCGAGAACGGTTCGGGCAAGAGCACGATGGTCAAGCTGTTGTCCGGCATCGTCCAGCCGGACAGCGGCGCGATCCTCCTGCACGGCAAGCCGTTCTCGGGCGCCAACCCCTCGGCCTTCCAGGCGCAAGGCTTCGCCACGGTGTTCCAGGAGGTGCTGATCGCGCCGGATCGCAGCGTGACCGACAACATCCTGCTCGGCCTCGACGGGCTGGTCCGGCGCGCTGTGCCCCGCAACGAGCGCCGTGACCGGGCGAAAGCTGCGCTTAAGCGCTTCGCGGTCACCGACGTCCCTCTCGACATGCCAGCCGGCCTGCTGCCGCTCGCCGCGCAGCAATTGGTCGTCCTTGCTCGCGCGATCGTGCGCAACCCAAAGATCCTGATCCTCGACGAGGTCACCGCCGCGCTCGACTTCGCCGATCGCGAATCCGTTTTTTCGTTGATGCGTGCGCTTGCCGGCGAGGGCTGCCTGATCCTGTTCATCACCCACCGCATGGACGAGGTGATGTCGCTTTCGGATCGCATCTCGATCCTGCGGGGCGGCAGCGTGGTGCGCACCGAAGAGCGCGGCGCTTCGACGCCGGCTGAGCTTCTCAAGACAATGGCGCCACGTACCGCCGCGGAGCTTGCGCATGGCTGATCGCACCGCTCTCGATTTTGGTGGTCTTGCCGTTCGCGAACTCGTCATCGCGCCCGGCGCCAGCC
>NZ_RZRA01001357.1:0-1044 GCF_003998945.1 Mesorhizobium sp. M7A.F.Ca.CA.003.01.2.1
GGCGCGCCGATCGCGCCCCCGGCGGCGAGGGCTCGCCGCTCTACGGCGCCGGCAATGAAGGCGTGCTGGCGCGCGGCGGCCGCCTCTATCGGCGCGACGATGAAAGCCGCGGTGAAAGCTACGCCGAAATCCTCACGCGCGCGGGCCTCACCGAGATCGAGGGCCACGGCAAGGGCGCTCCCGACCCGGCGTCTCAGGAGGCCTATGCCAAGCACGCGCATGGCGCCGTGTTTGCCGAGGTGAAGGTCGATCCGGATTTTGGCCAGATCCGTGTCACAAGGCTGGTCGGTGCGTTCGCCGCCGGACGGGTCATCAATCCCAGGCTGGTGCGCAGCCAGTATTATGGCGGCATGATCTGGGGCGTCTCGTTCGCGCTGCATGAGGAAGCCATCACCGACCGGCGCTCTGGCCGGATCCAGAATGCCAACCTCGCCGAATATCATGTCCCGGTGAATGCCGACGTTCCATCGGTCGAGGCGTTGCTGGTCCACGAGGACGACCCTCACGTCAACGCGCTCGGCATCAAGGGCGTCGGCGAAATCGGCATCACCGGCACGGCCGGCGCCGTCGCCAATGCGGTCTGGCATGCGACCGGCGTGCGGCCGCGGCGCTTTCCGGTCCGCATCGAGGACCTGCTGGGGTGAGGAGTGGTCCACCTAGCGGATGGGAAGCCAATTGCTTGGCTTCCCGAACGACGAATGGTGAAGGCCCGGTCCGCCTTCGGGCGCACCAAAAAGTCCAGTGGACCTTTTTAAGGGGCTGAACGCCCGAAGGCGGGGAGCGGCAGCGAAGGGCCGCACAGCCGGCGCCAGGTCCCCGCCGGCTGCCAAAGATGAAATCAACGACTTCGCGTCAAGCAACTGGAGCCCGACGCCCATGACCAAAACAACGATCCCAGTTCATCTCGACATCAACGGCCGTGATCACGATCTGCAACTCGAGCCGCGCGTCACGCTGCTCGATGCCTTGCGCGATCGCCTCGGCCTGACCGGAACCAAGAAGGGCTGCGACCACGGCCAGTGCGGCGCCTGCACCGTGCATATC
>NZ_RZRA01001358.1:0-1044 GCF_003998945.1 Mesorhizobium sp. M7A.F.Ca.CA.003.01.2.1
TTTCCAGAGCGCCAATTGCGGCGCCTATCTCAATCTGTTCAACCAGTTCGACCTTGCCGGCATCATCGGCCAGCCGGAGCGGCTCGATGTCGAGCTGATGGACGTCATCAAGCTGTCGCGCCCGTCCGGCCTCACCCTCTATGCATTCGAGCGGCCGCAACTGCCGTTCGAGCCGCATGGCAGCGATTTCGTCTTCCGCCTGCTCGACCTCGTCGCCTACCGCTTCGACGACATCGTTATCGACCTGCCCAATCTGGAAACGCCCTGGCACAATTCCGTGCTGTCGACGAGCGACGAGATCTTCATCGTGTTCGAACTCAATGTCGCGTCGCTGCGGCAAGGCAAGCGGCTCTACAAGAAGATCCGCGAGCTGCGCGGCAATGCGGTCAGCATCACGCTGGTCGCCAACAAGCACAAGCGCAAATGGTTCGGGAACCATTTTTCGCGCAGCGAGCTCGAAAAGATCTTCAAGGCGCCGCACATCAAGTCGGTCGCGCTCGACAACGCGCTTCTGACCGATGCGCTGAACAGGGCCATCCCGCCTTCCGAAGTGGATGGGCGGGCGCGCTTCAACAAGGATCTGAAGCGGATGTTCAAAGAGCGGCTCGATGACGCTGCCCGATAGATACCGGATCGCCCCAAAGCTCGCCGGCGCCTGCGTGCTCGGCATGGCGTTGGCGCTGTCCGTCCACGGCTTCGCCGAGGCGCGATCAGCACTTTCGGAGCGGCCGCCGCTGCCGGCGATGGGGCCCAGCCTGCGCAAGGCCGTCGCCTTTAGAACCGCCGAGCAGCCGGGAACGATCATCATCCGCAAGGACGAGAAGGCGCTTTACCTGGTGACCCGCCAGGGCCAGGCGCTGCGCTACCAGATCAGCGTCGGGCGCGACGGGTTCGGCTGGACCGGCATCGTCAAGGTGGGGGCGAAGACCGAATGGCCGGAGTGGCGCCCGCCGCAGGAAATGCGGGCCCGCCAGCCGGAGCTGCCGAAAATGGTGCCCGCCGGCCCCTACAATCCGCTCGGCGCAAGGGCTGTCTCTTATACAC
>NZ_RZRA01001359.1:0-1042 GCF_003998945.1 Mesorhizobium sp. M7A.F.Ca.CA.003.01.2.1
CTCCTGGTCGCTGACCGCCAGGTTCTTGGTAAGACGATCGGAATTGGCCTCCGCCTCGGCAAGTTCCTTCTCGCGCTGATCGAGGCGTGACTTGAGCACGGACAGCTTGTTGTCGAAGTTCCCGCGCCGGGCGATGAGCAGCTTCTGTTCATTGTCGCAGATTTGCGGAGCGACCGACTGGATGTCCTGCGGGCACGGAAATGGGCCCGAGAGATTGCCGGCCTGTTCGTATTTCAGCCTTGCTATGCGCACTTCCAGCGCGCGCGCCTTGGCCTGCTGCTCGCCAAGGCTGGACGTGTTGAGCGTGTTGTCCAGGCGGATGATGAGATCGTTCTTCTTGACGACCTGGCCGATCGTCACGGCGATTTCCTGAACCACACCGGCCTCGCTCGCCTGGATGATCTGGGTCTTGGAAGCAGGTATGACCTTGCCGTCGCCGCGTGCGATCTCATCGACTTCGGCAAAGGACGCCCAGGCGACAAAAACGACGAAGAGCGCTCCGATGATGAATATGGACGCCGACGCAAACAGCGGCGGCCGATCTTCCCTGGCAAGCATTTCCCACGCCCCAACGCATTGGATGCAGCAATAATTGTTTTGTCAGGCGCTTGTTTTCTGCAACGCCTGTATGACTTGGTCCTTCGGTCCGTCGGCAACGATTTTGCCCTGTTCGATAACGATCAGGCGGTCGGCCAGTTCAAGCATGCTGAACCGATGTGTGGAGACGATCAGCGTGGTGTCGCGGTCAAAGGCGACTTTGAGCTGCTTGATCAACTGGCGTTCGGAAGCAAGATCCATCGAGCCCGACGGCTCGTCCAGAAAGACGATTTTCGGTTTGGTCAGCAGCAGGCGCGCGATCGCCACCGTCTGCCTTTGGCCGCCGGAAAGATTGGTGCCGCGCTCGCCGACATTCATGTCGTAGCCGCGCGGGTGGCGTGAAACGAAATCATCGACGCCGGCAGCCTTTGCCGCTTCGATGATCTGTTCGTCTGTAGCCTCGGGGCATGCCATCAGGAGGTTCTCCTTGATGGTGCCCGAGAAC
>NZ_RZRA01000135.1:0-7967 GCF_003998945.1 Mesorhizobium sp. M7A.F.Ca.CA.003.01.2.1
GAAAGTGGTGCGCACCGCACTCCAGGATGCCGGCTCGATCGCAGCCCTTCTGATCACCGCCGAAGCGATGATCACCGACGTTCCGGCCAAGGATGCAGCACCTGCGGGTGGCGGCGGTGGCGGCATGGGCGGCTACTAAAACCCAGGATTTGTCCGATCTGTTGGAGATGTGAATGGCGGCCCCGATCGGGGCCGCTACGATTCTCAAGATGATCATCGCAAAGTTTACGCAGTCGCCCGGCTCAGTCCCGGGAGGCAATCATGATCTTGCGGCTTTCGAAGGGGACGCAATCCACGCTAGACTGTCCAGGCGGCCGTCTGGTTGCGGAGCTCGCCGGACTTTGGCAAGCGATCGGACGAACCGCCATCCCCGACACGGAGACACGTTCATGTTTGCGGCCAAGGCCATCGACACCTCAGACAAGCCCGCGTTCTACCGCGACCTCGCCACCCAATTGAAGGCGCTGCTCGAGGGTGAGCGCGATTCGATCGCCAACGCCGCCAACACCGCAGCACTCATCTTCCAGATGGTGCCGGACCTCAACTGGGCCGGTTTCTATTTCCTGCAGTCGGACGAGGAAATGGTGCTCGGGCCTTTCCAGGGCAAGCCGGCCTGTGTGCGCATCGCCGTCGGCAAGGGCGTGTGCGGAACGGCGGTCGAACTCGGCACCTCGATGCTGATCAAGGACGTGCATGATTTTCCCGGCCACATCGCCTGCGATGCCGATTCGCGCTCGGAACTGGTGGTGCTGCTCGAGGACGATGAAGGCGTCTTCGGCGTGCTCGATCTCGACAGCCCGCTGCCCGGCCGCTTCGACAAGGCCGACCAGGCCGGCATCGAGACGCTGGCGGCGATCTATGCCGCGGCGAGTTCGTTCGAGGACTGAGCTGCGTCCTACGGCTCGGTCTTCAGCGCGCGATTGAAAGCTGCAATCGTCATGTCGATCAGTTGCGCGTGAATATCACCGCGCGATCGTGCTCCACCGTCATCGCAAACCGGGTCGCCGATCTGTTCGGCCGCAATGATGCCGGCAGCGCCGGGCTTACATTCGCCGAACATGCTGTAGTGGCTCGCATCCGCGATCGTCGCATAGCTCGCCTTTGAAATTGCTTTTGCGATCTCGGATGCGTCGGCGGTCACGGGAATCTTTCCTGGTCGGCCAAGATTGACGATAGCGACCGGAATTTTGATACCGGCAAAGCTTTTGACATCGAAGACATCGGATGGGGCAGGATCGATCGCCATGGCGAAATGAATGCGCTCATCCCGGTTGTCCCGACCGGCGGCCTGCAAATCCATGGCGTGAAGATCGACGCCGCTTTGCCTGACCCAGTCGCAGAGCGAGGCATTGAGCAGGTCCGTATCGCAATAGGCCGCCAGCAATTTCGGATCGATGCGGGCACCGGCTATCGCCAGCGCCGTGTTGCCGCCCATGGAAAGACCGAGGACGCCTACTTTGCCTTGTTCGAGGTGCCCTGCGAAGAAAGCGTCCTTCGCCGTCGCGGTCAGGGCAGCCGTGAGATCGGCGGGCCGCAACCAGAGTTTCATCGTCTCGGCGGCGGATCTGTTTTTCCCCGTATTTCCCGGGTGTGTGGGAGCGGCGACGACGAATCCCTGCCTGGCCAGAGGCGTTGCAATCCAGCTCAGGGCGTGTGGGGTTCCCGCCAGGCCAGCGCCATGCGAAAGCAGGATAAGCGGGAATTTTCCGCCAGCGATAGGCGCATCGCGCATGGCGGCCGTTCCGGCGAAAAGCGCGGTGTCGCCTGATATAACCATCTCGCCGCCCGGTTGCGCGGGATACCAGACCGTCACATCGAGATCGATGCCGCGCTCCTTGGATGGGGCAGGGAACTGACGAACGCCGACATTGTCGCCGGCGTCTGCGGGGTGTTGCATGAGCGCCGTGGAAACAGCGACGGCGCAGAGCATAGTCCAGAATTTCATTGAAATCTCCGTTGTCGAACGCGCCCTATAGGTGGCAAGGCCGGAGGCTACAGCGTCCGGGCAAGCTGGCGGTCATGTTCGATTGCAGTGTTAGCGACCCAATGTCAGCGGATCGGAGCGAAGTCCGCGACCTTGATCGCGATCAAGGACGTGCTTTATCGCGATTGAGTACCGTTCAGTGCGGAACGGCGCTGCCGATTTCAGCCGCCCGCCGGTTCGCAAGCGAGGGCGCCGCGTCAGGCGCGTTCCGGTCCCGCCAGGCGAGCGGGGTCATATCGGTGACGCGGCGGAATTCGCGGTTGAAGTTCGACTTGGTCTGGAAGCCGACCGCAAACATGATCTCCGTCACGGACTGATCGGTCTCGCTCAGCAGCCGGCAGGCCTCGGTGATGCGGTGTCCGTTGACATATTGCGAGACGTTCCTGGCCGTGGCCCGGTTGATCGCCATTGAGATCTGCCGTGCTGGAATTCCGGCGCGCCGGGCAAGCCGGTTGAGGTTGAGATTGGCGTCGCGATATAGTTTTTTCTCCTGCATCAACTCGTTGACCCTGGCGATCGCATCGGCGTTCTCGCCGGCGTCGGGTGGGGACGAAGTCTCGACGGGCTCGGCGGCATTGAGCGGGACATGGCTTTGGCTGGCCGCAGCCGCCGCCATGCCGACAATGACGAGCATGAAAAGATTGCCGATGCCGATCACGGTTGCCGCGCGAGCGCCATGTCCCGACGCCAGATCGAAGGACACCAGCATGTCGACGGCTCCCGACAGGCACAGCGTAGCTGCCGCGAAAAGGATGGCCCTGTAGACCGGGACCGCGCCGTCGAAGGGCGCAAGGCGAAGCCCGTCGGCGCCGGAGCGAAGCAGCCAGAGAATGGCGGCGGCGTAGGTGAAATCGATTGATGTCAGCGCCACGTCGATCGCCTCGCGCCAAAAGATTATCAGCATGATGATGATGACCGCGGGTGTCGCGTGGAGCCCCAGCAGGGCCGGCCACCGGCGGTCGCTGGTGCGAACCAGGCTCGATACGCCGGCGTAGAGCAGAGACGGCATGATCGCGGCGGATACGGGGGCGATATAGCCGACTTCGCTGATGCCATAGCCCCAGCGCAGTCCGGTGAGCACCGATTGCAACGCTGCAACAAGGATCAGGGCGAGAAACGGCAGGTTCGGTGCTGCCTCATCCTGGCGGCTGGCGACGACCCAAAGCAGGATGAACAGCGACAGGGCGACGACGAAGGGTAAGGGAACAAACGGCATGGATCGGGTGCGGGCTCGCGTGTTGATGCGCGGCAGACCGTAGCCGATGTGATTTGATTCCCAAACTCGCTTGTGCCGTCTGCGTGCCGGCGATCAAGCTCAGGCGAACTTCACCAGCATCAGGCTGAAGCAGCCGATGAACAGGAAGGCCGAGAAGGCGAGCGCCAGCGGGCGCAGGCCGCGCGAGCGCAGCTGAGAGATGTCGGCCTGCAGGCCCATGGCGGCCAGGCCCATGGTCAGCATGATGGTGGTGGCGAGCGCCATTGCCGATTTCATCTCGGTGGGCACCGTGACCAAGCTGTTCAACGCCACGACAGCGACGAAGGCGGCGACGAACCACGGCATGGGCGGCCGCGCCGCCACCTCACTGCTGCTCCTGCCGCGCGCCATCAGGCCGAGCGCGACGACCATCGGCGCCAGCATGGCGACGCGGGTCAGCTTGGCGACGGTGGCGATCTCGCCGGACTGGGTGCCGTTCTGAAAGCCGGCGCCGATGACTTGCGCCACCTCGTGGATCGAGGCGCCGGCCCACAGGCCGAAAGCGTGCTGGTCGAGGCCGAGCATGGGCGCCATGAGTGGGAAGCCGAGCATGGCGACGGTGCCGAACAAGGTGATCGAGGCGACGGCGTAGGTGACGTCCTCGTCGCGCGCATCGGTGACGATGTTGGTGGCGACGATGGCCGAAGCGCCGCAGATCGAGGTGCCGGCGGCGATCAACTGCGCCAGCTTGGCGTCGACGCCGATCAGCCGGCCAAGCGTGATGGTGAAAACGAAGGTGGCGCCAAGCGTCGCCGCGACAATGCCGACGCCGCCAGCGCCGATCGAGACCACCTGGCCGAGCGTCAGCTGGAAGCCGAGCAGCACGATGGCGAAGCGCAACAGGCGCTTTTGCGAGAATGCGATACCGGCTTTGGCGTGCACGGGCGTGCCGAGCACGTTGGAGTAGATCATGCCGGCGACGACGGCGAGGATCATTGGACTGAACAGCGCGAAGCCGGAAACATTGCGCGCCGAGAAGGCGACGGCAGTGATCATCGTGACCAGCACGATGCCGGGGACGATGCCATTCCAGCTAAGGGATTTTCGCCCTTGCGCGACATCGGCAGGAAACGCGCTTTTTGGAATATCGTTCGCGAAGTGGGAAACGGAAGACAATGCAATGCTCCAGGCGAGTATGCCGGGAGAATGCCATTCCTAAACCAATCTTTCCAACGAATTATTTTCGTTAGAATGATCGATTTTTACGAACGATCCACGGGCGCTGCCGCGCAGACGTCGCTTTCTGGGCGACCTGGATTAAAGCTGCGCCTCGATCGCGGCCTTGTCGATCACCGACCAGACGTTCCTGATCCGGTCGTCGAGGAATTCATAGAAGACGTTCTCGCTGAAGGACACCTTCCTGCCGTTTATAGGGAGCCCGAAGAAGGTTCCCTTCGGCGTGCAGTTGAACTGAAGCCGGCTGGCTAGGAACGGCGGTTCGGCGATCAGCAACTGGATATCGAAATAGAGGTCTGGGATTTCCCGAAAATCGCGCTCCAGCATGTCCTGGTAACCCGACAGTCCGACGCGGTCGCCATTGTAGTGCACCTCGTCATGAACGAAGCGATGCAGCTTCTGCCAGTCCTGATTGTTGAGGCAGGCGATGTAGCCTCGATAGAGGTCGGTCACGGTCACGGCGATGGCTCCGGTGCTGATGCCCGCCATATTGCGACAGGGCTGAAGGCCAGGACGTACAATAAAAGCAACACATAGCGGGCCGTAGTCCTGTTGCCAGTGCCCAAGTTCAGGGAACAATTCCGAATTCGTGTCCGCTCATCACCTGGTCCAACGCACGCTGATCAACGTGCTCGCTGTCAACCGAGGCCTCAAGTTGGGTCAACGGTGCTTGCAGCGTCCAGGTGACACCGTGGCTATCATGCTCGAGAACACCGGTGCCGCTCACCGCGGCTGGAGCGACGCGCCGCAGCACCACGCTGCCGAAACCACCATGGCCGATCGTCTGTACTTCAGGACCATCTCTCTCTTTCCAGATCAGCTGGAACTGTTTCTGGCCGACCAGTCCGGTTACCTTCCATTGCACCGTTATCGTTCCCTCTGCGGCCGAAAGGACGCCGTATTTAGCGGAATTGGTCGCGAGTTCATGAAACGCTATGCCGAGGTACTGGACGGCATTGGGGCTCAGCGTCAGGGAAGGGCCCGACATTGAGATCCGCTCCTCGTTGCCGAACGGTTTGGCCTGCGCAAGCAGCAGTTCGAAGATCGTGGCGCCCTTCCAGTCGCCGGAAACCAGAAGGTCATGCGAGAGCGACAACGCCATGATGCGCTCGCGCACCTGACGTTCGAACTGGGCCGGCGTCGATGACCGCTTGCTGGTCTCCCGGATCATCGAGATGATGACGGAATACTGGTTCTTCACCCGGTGGTTGACCTCGCGCATCAGCATGCGGATGCGATATTCGTTCTCCTTGGCTACTGATATGTCGCGGGCGATCTTCGAGGCGCCGACGATCTGCCCGACGGCGTTGCGCACCGGCGAGATTGTCAGGGATACGGGCACAAGGCTGCCGTCCTTGCGGCGGCGGATGGTTTCGTAGGTCTCGACCTGCTCGCCTTTGCGGATGCGCTCCAATATGCGCGGCTCTTCGTCCAAATGGTCGTCCGGTATCAGCATAGTTACCGACCTTCCGATTGCTTCGTCGGCGGTGTAACCGAACAGACGTTGGGCGGCTGAGTTCCAGCTCCTGATGACTCCGTTCAAATCCTTGCTGACGATGGCATCGAAGGAAGACTCCACGATGGCTGACAGATGATGCCTGGCCTCGTCGGCATGATGGCGGTCAGTGAGATCGAACAGCATATTGACGGCGCCGACCAGTCTGCCCTGCTCGTCATGAAGCGGTGTGGGATAGGGAAGGAACGGCACACGCGTGCCGTCCGGGCGTTGGGAGATAGCCGACTGGTTTCTGACCGGCCGGTTCTCCTTTAGCGCGACAGCCATCGGGCATTGGTCATGCGGCAACACTTCACCGTCGGTCGTGAACAGCTTGTGCGTCACACACCATTGGTCTTTTCCGAGCTCGGGTTCGCGCCCAGCGAAATCTGCCGCGGCCCGATTGAAATAGGTGATCTTGCCTTCGGTGTCGGTGGTGTAGATTGCTACGGGAAGATTATCGAGGATTTGGTGGGGCAGATCAAAGGTCGAGCTCGAGGTTTTCGTCACTTGCGCCACGTATAGGAGTTCCAGTTAACCGCAGTGAACGCGGTGCCGCGGAAATGGTTCCGCGACCATTTCCGGGGATAGTCACCGCAGGCGGCGGCGAGTCAAAGCCGGGTGGAAGCTGCTCACCGACTTACTCCTTGCCCCGGTAGCGCAGCGCGTCGACCAGCAGCGAGAAGGCCGGCGTGGCTTGCCGGCGGCTGGGGTAATAGAGATGGTAGCCGGGGAAGGGCCCGCACCAGTCGGCGAGCACACGCACCAGCCGGCCGTTGGCCAGATGGGCCGTCACCTGCTCCTCAGGCAGATAGGCAAGGCCGAGGCCGGCGAGCACCGCGTTCATGCGCAGAGCGGCCGTGTTGAACACAAGCTGGCCTTCGACCCGAACCTTCAGCTCGCGTCCGGCCTTCTCGAACTCCCAGGCATAGAGCCCGCCATAGGTGGGCAGCCGCAGATTGATGCAATTGTGGGTGGTCAGGTTCTGCGGCGTGCGCGGCTTTGGTCGGGTAGCGAAATAGGCTGGCGAGCCGACCACCGCCATGCGCATGTCGGGGCCGATGCGCACCGCGATCATGTCGCGCGCCACCTGTTCGCCCAGCCGCACGCCGGCGTCGAAGCGCTCGGCGACGATGTCGGTCAGTCCATAGTCGACGATGATCTCGACCTTGATGTCGGGATAGTCGGGCAGCAGCGGGGCGATCGCCGGCCACAGGACCGCATCGGCGGCGTGCTCACCGGCGGTGATGCGGATGGCGCCGGCGGGTTTTTCCCGCAATGCGCTCAAGGCAATGAGCTCGGTCTCGATCTCGTCCAGCCGCGGCCCGACGGTGCGAAGCAGCCGCTCCCCGGCTTCGGTGGGCGACACGCTGCGCGTGGTGCGGGTCAGGAGCCGTACACCCAGCCGCTCCTCCAGCGCCCGCACCGTGTGGCTGAGCGCCGATTGGGAAACCCCGAGCTTGGCCGCCGCCCTGGTGAAGCTTTCCTCGCGCGCCACAGCGAGGAAGGCGGTTAGCTCGTTCAGGTTGTCACGTGGCATTCATGAGCCCCCTTCATAAGATCATGCTGGATATAGCACCTAATCGGCACCAATCGCAGACCCTAGATAGGCGTTATCACACCGGGCACCTCCGGCCGTCTCTAAAGCCGGGCGGTCGTGTCATGGCTGTTGCCAGGAAGGGACAAAACCATGGACATCACGCGAAACGGCTCTCAGGCCTCGGCCAAGGGATCGGCCGACTATTTCACCGGTGCGGTGCGCATCGACGCGCCGTTCAAGGGCAGCGAGCCCGCCCGGGTCGGCGGCGCCACCGTGACTTTCGAGCCCGGCGCGCGCACCGCCTGGCACACGCATCCGCTCGGCCAGACGCTGATCGTCCTCTCGGGCGCCGGCCTGGCGCAGCGCGAGGGCGGCCCGATCGAATCGATCCAGCCCGGCGACATCGTCTGGTTCGCGCCCGGAGAGAAGCATTGGCATGGCGCCGCGCCGACCACGGCGATGAGCCACATCGCTATCGCCGAAGCGCTCGACGGCAAGGTCGTCGACTGGTTGGAGC
>NZ_RZRA01001360.1:0-1042 GCF_003998945.1 Mesorhizobium sp. M7A.F.Ca.CA.003.01.2.1
CTGTTGAAAGCTCGGCCACCGTTGCTGGCGGAAACGGTGGCAATCCTGGCGCCAATTTCGGCGGTGGTGGTGGTGCGGGCATTGTTTTGAACGCCGGCGGCGACTTGACCAACCATGGCGATGTCCTCGGTGGCACGGGCGGGGCTTTAGCCACCGGCGGAACAGCCATTGTGATGGGAGATTCTGGCAGCATCGTCAACGACGGTCGCATTACCGGTGGCCGCGCCGGGGTTTCTGCATCCGCCGGTGCAGCGATCGACCTCAGAAATGGTGGGACGGTTTTTAACAGCGGAGTGATCATTGGCGGCGAGGGCAACGGTGGCCATGCCGGCGGCTCTAACGGCCCTGCTGGCGGAACCGGCAGTGGCGGCGCCCCCGGCTATATTCCCCTGACGCCCAGCAATGGAAACGGTGGTACCGGCATCGTTGGGGCCAATTTGGCGGTGCTTAACGTTGGGGAGATTACTGGGGGAGATTCTTTCTTTGGCCGGGCTAACGCCATCACCTTCACCGGCGGCGTCAACACGCTTTCCCTGCGAAACGGCTCGATTATCACCGGCAATGTCGTGGTGGAGAGTGGCGCGACCGGCTCATTGATGCTCGGGGACTATGACACGCTGCCTTCCACACCGGCCTTCAATGTCTCGAAGCTCGTGAATACGGCCACGGTAGGCGCGAGTGACGAGTTCGTCGGCTTCACGAGCTTTAACAAGGCCGGGACGAATACCGTTACCCTGACCGGCACGGGTGCGCAGGACTGGACCATCGATCAAGGCACCTTGGTCGGCGACACCAACAGCTTCGGCGGCAATCTCACCTTCTCAGGCGTGAACACCGGCGCCGTCGTCTTCGACCAGGCGAGCGACGGTACCTATGCCGGGACCATTACCGGCCCCGGCCATTTCGGCAAGGCCGGCGCCGGTACGCTGACGCTGTCAGGCGACGCTTCCGACCTCGCGGGCAACCTGGGCGTCATGGGGGGCACGCTCGACATCGACACTCAGCTCACCTCTTTTACCGGGATCATTGCTACTGACGGAAC
>NZ_RZRA01001361.1:0-1038 GCF_003998945.1 Mesorhizobium sp. M7A.F.Ca.CA.003.01.2.1
GCTCAGCAGGTGCTGTGTCCGGGGCCGCTTCCCACCCGAACACGCTGCGCCCGCCAAGCAGATGCGACTGGTCGAATTCTCCCGCGACAATTTCCTTCAGGCTGAGGCCGGTGACGTATCGTTCGACTTGCCGCGACTGATCGTCGAGCCGCCTCAAGGCGCCGATTTCTTCATCGCGACCGAGCTTTGCCTTTTGCACGGCCGACTTCAGCACGCCGATCGTCTCGTCATAGACCTTAAGCGGCACAGGGAACGGGTGCCTGTCCTTGCCGCCATGCGCCAGCGAGAAGCGGCCGGGATCGGAAAAGCGGCAAGGCGCGCCATGCACCACCTCGGCAACGAGGGCCAGCGCGCGCACCGTGCGCGCGCCGACGCCGGGGACCAGAAGGAGCTCGGCGAAATCGGTGGGACCGCGGTCCGCGGCGGCGGCGATATTGCCGTGAAGACGATGCATGACGACATCGCTTTCGCGAACGTCGTGATGGGCCGGCATGACCAAATGCGGCAGCAGCGGCTGCTCCGGTTCCTGCCGGCGCCTCGGCTCCGCGCAACGCTCCAATGCTGCAAGCTCGCCCAGGATGCGATCGGGTCCGAGCTCCTGCAAAAGGTTCAGTTGCCCTTGGCGCGACGCGTCGGCGCGCCTGTCGGTCAGGTTGACGATCTCGCCTTGATTGATGCCCTCGATGGCGGCATGCGGCTGGTCGACAAAACTCTTGAGCCCCTCGGAGAGCCAATGGTAGCGGCGCGCCACCTTGCTGTCACCGTTCATGCCTTGCTGCACCACGACCCAGCGACCGTCATCGGTGACGATGAAACCATGCAGGTAAAGATCGAAACCGTCCTGGACTGCGGCGCTGTCGACCTTGGCGACAAGACGGCTGACGGTGGCCAGGCCCGCTCCGTCAAAGCCGACGCGTTGGCCGATGGCTTCGAGTTCATGCGGGGTTTTTCGCGAATGCGCGCCGCGACCACCGCAGACATGAATGCCGAGCTCGCCGGAAAGCGGCGAGAGGCCACGCTTCAAAGCGCCCACGACGC
>NZ_RZRA01001362.1:0-1035 GCF_003998945.1 Mesorhizobium sp. M7A.F.Ca.CA.003.01.2.1
CATGATGACAGCCTGCACGTCTATCGCCTCGTACCTTGAGCTTGGCGAAGACGACGTGATCCTCAATGTCTTGCCCCTGGCCTTCGACTACGGCCTCTATCAGATGATAATGGCATTCCGTACCGGGGCGCGGTTGGTCCTCGAGCGCTCGTTTGCCTTCCCCGCACAGATACTTGCGATCATCGAAAGGGAGAGAGTTACAGGCTTTCCCGGCGTGCCGACCATCTTTGCCGCGCTGTCGGATCTCAGGACGCTGAAGGCAAATGATTTTGCAAGCATAAGGTATGTCACGAATACGGCGGCAGCCCTGCCGCTTAAGCACATTCGCCTGCTCCAGGAACTGTTTGCCGCCGCCCGCATCTATTCGATGTACGGCCTGACCGAATGCAAACGCTGCACCTATCTTCCGCCGGACGATCTTGCCCGAAAACCGTTGAGCGTGGGGATCGCCATCCCGAACACCGAAATGTGGATTGTCGATGAGGATGACCGAAGGGTTGGTCCCAATGTCGTCGGCCAGTTGGTCATCCGCGGGGCAACGGTCATGAAGGGCTACTGGGGTAAGCCGGAGGCTACCGCGAAGAAGCTCAAGCCAGGTCCTTTGCCCGGCGAGCAGGTTCTGTACACCGGCGACTACTGCCGAATGGACGAGGAAGGCTACCTCTATTTTGTCGGCCGCAGCGATGAGATCATAAAATCGCGGGGAGAAAAGGTGGCGCCTAGGGAAGTCGAAAACGTGCTGATGGAAATCCCGGGAGTACGGGAAGCCGCGGTTGTCGGAGTACCTGATGACCTGCTGGGGCAAGCAGTGAAAGCGTTTGTCGTCATGGAGCAAGGAACGATCATGGGCGAAAAGCAGCTGCGGATGGAATGTCAGAAGCGATTGGAAAACTTCATGATTCCGAAGTCCATCCAAATTGTGTCCAGTCTGCCGATGACGGACACGGGCAAGCTCAAGAAAATGGCGCTGTCATAAAGCAATTTACGGAAATTATTTGGATCGGAGGCCAATTCAATGCTGAGCACGAACAACAG
>NZ_RZRA01001363.1:0-1031 GCF_003998945.1 Mesorhizobium sp. M7A.F.Ca.CA.003.01.2.1
GATGTCGCCGGCACGAACGAGCCGGTCTGGGCCAGGATGGCGATCAGCGCGTTTTGCCGCAGGAATGTCGATTTACCGCCCATGTTCGGGCCGGTCAAAAGCCAGATCGCGCCGTTCCGGGCAGCTCCCTCCGGCGACAGGTCGCAATCATTGGCGACGAACGGGCCTTCGCCGGAGCGGCGCAAGGCCTGTTCGACCACCGGATGCCGCCCGCCCGTAATCTCGAAGGCAAGGCTCGAATCCACCACCGGCCGGCACCAGGCTTCGCTTTCCGACAGAAGCGCGAGCGCCGCGGAGACATCGAGCACGGCCAGCGCATCGGCGCCGGCACGGATCTTCTCCGCTTCGCCGACCGCTTCCGTCGTCAGCGCCTCGAAGGCGGCCAGTTCGATGTTGAGCGCCCGGTCGGCGGCATTGGCGATCTTGGTCTCGAGCTCGGCAAGCTCGGTCGTGGTAAAGCGCATGGCGTTGGCCATGGTCTGGCGGTGGATGAAGCGCGCCTTGGCGCCATCGCTGCCGGTCATCACAGCATGGTGGTTGGCGGTCACCTCGATATAGTAGCCGAGCACATTGTTGTGCCGGATTTTCAGCGAGCGGATGCCGGTCTCGTCGATCAGCGAGCGTTCCAGCCCGGCGATCACCTTTCGCGATTCGTCGCGCAGCGCCCGCATCTCGTCGAGATCGGCATGGTAGCCGCCACGAACGAAGCCGCCGTCGCGCTTGAGCAGCGGCAGTTCGTCGCCAAGTGCCTGCATCAGATGCTGCGAAAGCGCTTGGGGCAGTGCATGGATGGCGGCCAATGCCGCCGCAAGTTCCGGGGGCAGGGCGGTCGCGGCAAAGATTTCGGCGATCGCGCCTGCCGCCTCGAAGCCGGCGCGCAGCGCGCCAAGGTCGCGCGGCCCACCCCGGTTGAGCGCCAGCCTGGACAGCGCGCGGGGCATGTCGGCAACGCTCTTCAGGCTCGACCGCACCGCCTGGCAAAGTCGCGTTTCGGAACGAAAGAACGACACTGAGTCCAGCCTGGCGCCGAT
>NZ_RZRA01001364.1:0-1030 GCF_003998945.1 Mesorhizobium sp. M7A.F.Ca.CA.003.01.2.1
GTTCAGAATCGTGGCATGAAGGCGGATTTGGATTGAGCGCCTTGAATTAATTAAACGTTCGTTTTATTATTGCTCCGCAGAGGAGCTGACATGGCACGCACCGCCGGGTCTGATGGCGAAAAGACCGAAGCGACCATTCGTGAGGCGGCGGTCAATCTGATCGCGCGTTTTGGCTACGAGGCGATGTCGATGCGACAGCTCGCCGCCGAGGTCGGCGTACAGGCGGCCGCACTCTACCGCTACTTTCCGACCAAGGAAGAGCTTCTGTTCACGCTGATGCGCGAGCACATGGAAGGTTTGACCGAAGCGTGGGAAACAGCTCGCCCGGTTAATGCGGATCCCGTGCAGCGGCTTTCGGCCTATGTCGAAAACCACATCACTTTCCACATCGAGCGACGGCACGCCACGCATGTGTCGAACATGGAATTGCGCAGCCTGTCGCCGGAAAGGCTGACGCAGATCCTGCGCATGCGCACTGCCTACGAGAAGGAGCTGCGCACCATCCTGCGCGACGGCGCCGAGACGGGCACCTTCAGCATCGACGACACCGGGCTGACCGCCATGGCGCTGATCCAGATGATGACCGGCGTCATCGTCTGGTTTCGGCCGGGCGAACGGCTGTCGATCGCTGAAGTGACCACAACATATCTTTCAATGACAATGCGGCTCGTCGGCGCGAAGATCGACGCCTACGGCGCCGCGCGTCCCTTCGGACGCGCAAAGGACGCTGCAGCATTTTGATTCGCGCATGATCCCTTTCCGAAATCAAAGTCGATTTTCGAGGTCATGCGCAGGGAGGAGAAAAATGTACACCAACACGCTCAGCTTCGGGCATGACGAAGAGATCGAGGCGCTGCGCGACATGGTGCGGCGCTTTGCCCAGGACCGGATCGCGCCGATCGCCGCCGACATCGATCGCTCGAACGAATTCCCGGCGCATCTGTGGGGCGAATTCGGTGCGCTCGGCCTGCTCGGCATCACCGCCGACCCCGATTTCGGCGGCAGCGGCATGGGCGAGATAGCCCATGCC
>NZ_RZRA01001365.1:0-1028 GCF_003998945.1 Mesorhizobium sp. M7A.F.Ca.CA.003.01.2.1
GTCCTCGGCGCACAAAGAGGACTCAGCCGACAAGGTACGACAACAAACAAAGCCTCAACAAAACAGCCCGCAGCCCGCGGGCCGTTTGCGTTTGGGGGACTGGCAAGTGAAGCGCCAGGCCGCCGCCATGGCCGGATCAACCGAATCGGAGGCGGAAAAGACAAAGCCATCCGATCCTCGTGCCAGGCATCGGTGATGCCGGTGATGATTTGCAATCAAATACGAAATGAATTTGGTCGGGGTGGTGTTCTATTCAGCCGGCTTTTGTGGCCACCCTCGACCATGACAATGACTGATGGCCGCGAATATCGACCTGCATGTGAATCCTCGATCGCGCCGGCGGCCGGTGTGTCACGCCGCAATAGCCGCAAGTGCCGTTGGTCGAGCGGCCTGGGGGCGTTGAAGCGATGCCTCGATCATGCCGAATCAAAGCGAAGGGCGATTCTCTGCGGATGAGTCACGCGAGGTAAGGCGTGGCCGAATCGGCGCCAGATTCGGGATCGCTCCCCGCAGGAGGTTGCCAATGCCAAATTACGCTTTGAATGACCACTACGAGAGCTTCATCAGGAAGCAGCTCGAATCAGGCCGCTACAACAATGCCAGCGAGGTTGTCCGCGCGGGCCTGCGCATGCTCGAGGATTTCGAGGCGGAGCGGGAGAAATGGCTGCGCGAGGAGATACCAGGGCGCCTGGCTGAACTCCGGCAGGATCCGACGAAGGGCATCCCTGCCGACACGGTCTTCTCCGGCTGGAGGCGCGTCATCGCTCCAAGCAGGCGAAAGCCAAGTAGGGGATAGAGTATCGGATTGTCTTCCACTCCAAGGCCGAGTCGGAGCTGGAGCAACTCTACGATGACCTAGCCGGACGTGCGTCGCCGGCGATCGCCCGGAATTTCATTGCGGGTATCCGTGACCATTGTCTCGGCCGTCGACTTTTCCACAGCGGGGCACCGAGCGGGTCGAGATCATGCCGGGGCTGCGGATTGTTGGCTATCGCCGCGCCGTCAGCATTGCCTTCGCCGTCGAGGGT